>NZ_JBKGHJ010000274.1:0-11279 GCF_046520365.1 Corallococcus sp. 4LFB | reverse complement strand
GCGCGTCCCCGGTGGCGACGTGTGCGCCTCGCTGGTGCTGCCGGAGGCGGGCCCGGTGCCCACGGCGGAGCGCTGGTGCGAGGAGTCCGCGCAGCGGCTGTGCGTGGCCGGCGTGGACGCCGGCACGGTGGAGCCCTCGGCCGAGGCCGGGTGTGTCGAGCGGGAGCGGGTGGATTGCGAGGCCCGCTTCCCGCTCGTGAGCAGGAACGCGGGATTCCTCACGTACTGGCCCCAGGCTGCGTCCGCGTGCCTCGCGGGCGAAGCGGATCCCTCCTCCTCGGTGTGCGGCTGCGCGTTCGTGCGCTCCTCCGTGGGCGGGACCTGCGGCGCGGATTCCCACTGCCGCACGGGCTACTGCCTCAAGGATGAGCGCGACGCGGGCGTCTGTGTCGCGTGTCCGGAGCCCCGTCCCGTGGGCAGCTCCTGCGGCCAGCCGGGGGACGCGCCGTGTGACGGCCATGGGTCCTGCGTGCAGGGGTGCTGCGTGCCAAGGGCCAACGCCGGAGAGGCTTGCCGGCTGGGGCTTATCGAACCCGTGCGCTGCGACACGGCCACGTCGTCCGAGTGCCGGCCCCACAACTTCGAGGACACCTCCGGCTTCGGCACCTGCCGCGCGTACAGGCAGGTGGGCGAATCGTGCGGACAGAACACCCGGCCCGAGTGCAGGTTCGTGCCGCCCGTGCTTTGCAACATGGGCACCTGCGCTTCGGGTCTCGTCTGTACCGCTGTCAGCCCGGACGCCTCCGTTCCCCGGGAGTGCCACCCCGACGGCGTGCGGTGCGGCGCCGACCGCCAGGGCTGCGGCCCCGACCAGGTCTGCACCGGCCCCAACGGCCTCTGCATCGAGCCCGCCTCGCTCATCGAAGGGGAGGCCTGTGGCGGCCCCGGCCAGTGCGCGGCAGGCCTGCTGTGCGACAAGGCGGACGCGGGCACCGGCACCTCCGGGCTGTGCATCGCCGCGGCCCCGGGCGAGTGCCGCTACGACGTGGAGTGCCCCTGGGCCCAGCGGTGCACCGACGGGCACTGCACCGAGGGCAAGGGCCTCGGAGAGGCCTGTGACACGCCCCAGGCCTGCGCGAACTACCTCATCTGCACGAGGGGAGAGGACGTAGGCACCTGCGCCCGGGAGCCGCGCCTGGGAGAGCGCTGCCTCTTCCCCACCGCCGACGGGGGATTTCCCTATTGGCAGTACCCTTGCATCGAGGGGCGCTGCGACCCCACGACGATGCTCTGCCAGTAGCCCTGCTCCGGGCGTCGCGTGTGCAACAGTGTGGCCCGCCCCGGAGGTTCAGGGGCGGGCAGGTCCAGCGATACACGGTCGCATCCGGCCGTGTGGGGGATTAAGCCTGTGCCCGGCTCCCCGGTTGGGGCCCTCCAGGACCTCATGCCCAGCACGACCCGTCACGACCCCGCGCCATCCCCTTCGTTGAGCGCGGTAGGACGCGCGCTCCCCTCGCACTACGCCAGCCAGGAGCAGCTCATCGCGGCGCTGCGCGACCTGTGGGCGACGAAGCACTTCAACCTGGAGCGGCTGGAGGACCTGCACCGCAACGTGCAGGTGGGCGGCCGGCACCTGGCGCTGCCGTTGGAGGAGTACCCGGCGCTCGCGACGTTCCAGCAGCGCAACGACGCGTGGATCCGCGTGGCCACGGAGCTGTCGGAGAAGGTGGCCCGTGACGCCCTGGCGCGCGCGGGCCTCACTCCAAGGGACGTGGACCACGTCTTCTTCGTCACGGTGACGGGCATCGCCACGCCCAGCGTGGACGCGCGGCTGGTCAACCGGATGGGCCTGCGCGACGACGTGAAGCGCACGCCCATCTTCGGCCTGGGCTGCGTGGCGGGCGCGGCGGGGCTCGCTCGCGCGTCGGACTACCTGCGCGCGTTCCCGAAGCAGACGGCGCTGCTCATCGCCACGGAGCTGTGCTCGCTCACGCTCCAGCGCGAGGACCTGTCCATCCCCAACATCATCGCCTCCGGCCTCTTCGGTGACGGCGCGGCGTGCGTGGTGCTGCGGGGCGCGGAGGCAAAGGCCACGGGCCCGCGCGTGGTGGGCTCGCGGTCGGTGTTCTACCCGGACACCGAGCGGGTGATGGGCTGGGACGTCGTGGACACGGGCTTCAAGGTCGTGCTGTCCGCGAAGGTGCCGCAGCTGGTGAAGGAGCACATCCGGGGCAACGTGGACGGCTTCCTCGCGGAGCACGGGCTCACGCGCAGGGACGTGCGGCACTGGGTGGCGCACACCGGCGGCCCCAAGGTGCTGGAGGGCTTCGAGTCCGCGCTGGAGCTGGAGCCCGGGGCGCTGGAGCGCTCGTGGAAGTCGCTCAAGCAGGTGGGCAACCTGTCCAGCGCGTCGGTGCTCTTCGTGCTGGCTGAGACGCTGGAGGAGGCGGGCGCGGTGCCGGGGGACTGGGGCGTGGTGATGGCCATGGGTCCGGGCTTCTGCGCGGAGATGGTGCTGGTGCGATGGTGACCGGCACGCAGGCGTTGTTCGCGGGCTTCATGGGGCTGCTCGTCGCGGAGCGGCTGCTGGAATTGGTGCTGTCCAAGCGCAACGCGGCGCGGGCCTTCGCGCGGGGCGGGGTGGAGACGGGCCAGGGGCACTACCGGTTCATGGTGGTGTTCCACACGCTGTTCCTCGTGGCGTGCGTCGTGGAGGTGTTTGGCTTCCAGCGGCCCTTCTGGGGCGCGTGGAGCTGGGCGGCGCTCGTGGGCGCGGGGGTGGCGCAGGGCTTGCGGTACTGGGCCATCGGGACGCTGGGCGACCGGTGGAACTCGCGCATCATCGTGGTGCCGGGGCTGGCGCCGGTGACGGGCGGGCCGTACCGGTTCCTGCGGCATCCGAACTACGTGGCGGTGGTGCTGGAGCTGTTGTGCGTGCCGCTCATCCACGGGGCGTGGGTGACGGCGGTGGTGTTCACGGTGGGAAACGCGGCGCTGCTCTACGTGCGCATCCGCGCGGAGGAGGCGGCGCTCGGGGCGGTGTACTCCGAGGCCTTCGCCCACCGTCCCCGCTTCATTCCGGAGGTTCGCCGTGGCTGACATCGTGATGGAGGCGGTGGCGGAGATCCGCCGCATCGCCCGGGAGGAGCTGGAGTTCGAGGGCGCGGTGGAGCCCGCGCACGACCTCTTGCGCGACCTGCACCTGGACAGCCTGGGGCTGACGGTGCTGGCGGTGGGGCTGGAGAACCGCTTCCGGGTGCTGCTGTCGGAGGAGGACGCGCAGGGCGTGCGCACGGTGGAGGACCTGGCGCGGCTGGTGGCGGCGCGGGTCGCGGCGGCGAAGCCGGACGTGGGAGCGCACCCGTGAAGGGGCCGCCCCTGCCGGCGCTGAAGCACGCCACGGTGAACGCGATGCTGAAGGCGACGTCGCGCACGTCGCTGGGGCTGGTGTTCGTGGACGCCGCCGAGCACGAGACGTCCCTGCCGTGGGCCCAGGTCTACCGGCGGGCGAAGCGCGCGGCGGCGGGGCTGGCGCGGCTGGGCGTGCGTCCGGGGGACCGGGTGGCGCTGCTGCTCCCCACGTCGCCCGGGTTCATGGATGCGTACTTCGGCGCGCTGCTGGCGGGCGCGGTGCCGGTGCCGCTGTATCCGCCGGTGCGGCTGGGACGGCTGGACGAGTACCACCGCTCCACGGCGCGCATGCTCCAGCTGACGGGCGCGGTGGCGGTGCTGACGGACACGCGCGTGCGGCTGCTGCTGGGCCCGAGCATGGCGCTGGCGCGTCCCCGGCTGGGCTGTCACACGGTGGACGCGGTGCTGCACGGCGACGAGGACCTGGAGGTGGAGGTGTCCCCCGACGCGCTGGGGCTCATCCAGTTCTCCTCCGGCTCCACGGTGGAGCCGAAGCCGGTGGCGCTGACGCACGGGGCGCTGGTGGCGCAGGTGGCGGCGCTGGAGGCGGCGATGCCGGTGGCCGCGGGCGTGACGCCGGTGGGCGTGAGCTGGCTGCCGCTGTACCACGACATGGGGCTCATCGGCTGTGTGCTCGCGGCGCTGTACTACCCGGGCAGCCTGGTGCTAATTCCGCCGGAGACGTTCCTGGTGAAGCCGGCGCTGTGGCTGCGCGCGCTGTCGCGGCACCGGGGCTTCGTGTCGCCCGCGCCGAACTTCGCGTACGGGCTGTGCTTGAAGCGGGTGAAGGACGCGGACCTGCAGGGCGTGGACCTGTCCGGGTGGCTGCACGCGCTCAACGGCGCGGAGCCGGTGAGCGCGGACACGCTGCGCCGCTTCGCGGAGCGGTTCGAGCGGTGGGGGTTCTCCGCGAGGGCGCTGCGGCCGGTGTACGGCCTGTCGGAGGCGTCGCTGGCGGTGACGTTCCCGCCGGCGGGCCGGGGCCCTCGCGAGCTGGGCGTGGATCCGGACGTGCTGGCGCGCGAGGGACAGGCGCGTGAGGGGCGCGGACGCTGGTGAGCGTGGGCGCGCCGGTCGCGGGCTTCGAGGTGCAGGTGCGCGGCGAGGACGGCGCGGTGTTGCCGGAGCGCCGGGTGGGGCGCGTGTTCGCGAAGGGGCCGTCGGTGATGCGCGGCTACTTCGAGGACGCGGAAGGAACGGCGCGAGCGCTGGTGGGCGAGGGCTGGCTGGACACGGGAGACCTGGGCTTCAGCGCGGACGGGGAGCTGTACCTGACGGGCCGCGCGAAGGACCTGGTCATCATCCGGGGCGCGAACCACGCGCCGCAGTCCTTCGAGGAACCCCTGGGCAAGGTGGACGGCGTGCGCACGGGCTGCGCGGTGGCGCTGGGCTTCACGCCCGAGGGCAGCGAGGACGAAGCCCTGCTGATCCTCGCCGAGCGCGCGGAGCGGGGCGCGGACGTGGCGTCGGTGGAGGCGGACATCCGCGCGGCGGTGGTGGAGGCGACGGGCGTGCAGCCGCACACGGTGCGCCTCTTGGAGCCGGGGACGCTGCCGCGCACGTCCAGCGGCAAGCTGCGCCGGAGTGAGGCGCTGCGGCGCTACCTGGCCGGAGAGCTGACCGCGCCGAAGAAGGTGGGCGCGGTGGGGCTCGCGGTGGAGATGGCGAAGAGCGCGCTCGCGATGGTGCGCGCGGAGCACGACTCGTGATGGATCAGGGCGCGTGAAGCGTCACGACGTGGTCGTGGTGGGCGGAGGCCCAGCCGGGCTCGCGGTGGCCATCACGGCGGCGCGGCGCGGCCTGGACACGGTGGTGCTGGAGCGTGCGTCCACGCCCGTGGACAAGGCCTGCGGTGAAGGGCTGATGCCTTCGGGCCTCGCGGCATTGGAGCGGCTCGGAGCGCTCGCGCACCTGGACCTGCGCGACAGTTCCCCCTTCGTGGGCATCCGCTACGTGCAGGAGGACGGCAGCACGGCGGAAGGAAAGCTGCCCGCGCCCGGTGGGCTCGGAGTCCGCAGGCTGGCCCTGTCCCATGCGCTGGCTTCTCGCGCGCGCGAAGTGGGCGTGGACCTGCGCGAGAACGCGCACGTCGTGTCGCATCAGCGCACGCAAGACGGTGTGACGCTGGAGACGCCCACGGGGCCGGTGTCCGCGCGGTTCCTCGTCGCGGCGGATGGCTTGAACTCACCGCTGCGCCGGGCCGAGGGCCTGGACGTGGAGCGGGACGTGCTCCGGCGCTACGGCCTGCGGCGCCACTTCCGGCGCGTGCCCTGGACGCCCTACGTGGAGGTGCACTTCGCTTCCGGCGTGGAAGCGTACGTGACGCCCGCGGGAGCGGAGCGCGTGGGCATCGCGTTCCTGTGGGAGGACGGCACCGTGGAGGGCCGCGTGGGTTTCGACGCGCTGCTGGAGCGCTTCCCCCGGCTGGCGGAGCAGCTCACGGGCGCGGAGCCGGACTCCCAGCCGCGAGGCGCCGGCCCCCTGGCCCGCGTGGTCCGCACGCGCATCGCGGATCGCTTCGCCCTGGTGGGAGACGCCGCGGGCTACGTGGACGCGGTGACGGGCGAAGGTCTCACCCTGGCCTTCGCCTGCGCGGAGTCCCTGGGCGCGCTGCTCCCGGATGCCCTGGCGAAGGGCGCTGGCCGCGACACGTTGCTGCCCTACGAGCGCACCTTCCAGCAGGTGTTCCGCAAGTACGCCTGGACGACGAAGGGCCTGCTGATGCTCGCGCGCCGCCCGCGCCTGCGAAGGCCCGTGGTGCGCCTGCTGGGCCGCGCCCCCTGGCTCTTCGAGCGCATCCTCGCCGCCGTGGTGAGCTGATCCGGAAAGCCCGGAGCCACCTGGAACCCGCACGCGGATCCGCACGGCCTGGCCCTTGTCCCACCGCCGCGCGCCGGGGACACTCCGTCCCCATGGCACCTGGCCCCGCGGCTTCGCGTCCCTGGTTCGCGTTCTCCCTCGACCTGGCCCCGGCCGCGGCGAGCCGGCACCTGCACGGCCTGCCCCCCGTGCCCGACTTCCCCGAGGGCGAGCTCGCCGAGGCCCTGGACGTGGACGTCGTCTACGACGTGCACGTGCCCAACTGGGGCGGCCGGGTCGCACGCCTCGTGGAGGCTCCCGGGCACGCGCTGTCCGGGCGCCTGCGCCCCGTCCCCGCCGAGTCCTGGCCTGCCCTGGCCCGCCTGGAGACCGCGCTCGCCCTGGCCACCGAGGAGCTCCCCGTGAAGGTGCGCACCGCCTCCGGCACCGTGGTGGACGCCCACGCCTTCACCCCCGCCGCGCGCGACACCTCCACGCAGGGGCCCGTCAGCGAAGCCTTCCTGATCACCCTCGCCGTCGCCGCCGAGCGCGCCCGCCTGCCTGCCGCCGTCGTCGAAAAACTCCAGGCCGAGGCCCGCATCGTCCACGCCGTCCAGCACGCCCCGGTCGCGTCCAAGTCCGGCATTAAGTGACAGCCGGGTCGGACCGGACCGAAAAACGCCCTGACCCCTGAGAAAAAGGGCGGGGTGACGCAACCGGGCGCCGCGTCGTGCCGACGATGGAGGGGAGGGCCCCCCTCCCTGACCGTCTCCCCCGCCGGCCCCGAGGACGTTCACCGCATGTCGCTGCGAATCCCGACGGGAGTCTCCACTCCGCGCCCCACGCCCGCGAATGCCCCCGCCGCCGCGCCCGCGAACACCGCGGTGCCCGCCGGGGCGAACCTCCCCGCCAGCGCGCCCGCCGCCAACGTCGTGGCGCCCACGGGCGGAAGCTGGAAGCGCTCCGCCACCAAGGAGGTGGCCATCTCCGACCTCCAGCAGAAGTTCGGCTGGACGGATGAGAGCTGGCAGGGGCGCCTGCTCCACGCGGCGGACGAGGGCGCGGACGGAGGCCGCGCGCAGAACGGCCAGGTGTCCGCGGCGGAGCTGGAGGCGTACCTCTCCGCGCCCACGGACGCGCAGTTCCTCACGTCCACGGCGCTCCAGCAGCAGCGCGCGGCGCTCGACGCGAAGCTCGCCGGGGGCGCGCAGTCGGCCAAGGTGGACAGCTTCGAGAGCCCCTGGCAGCAGTCCGTGGCGAAGCGCGCGGACCTGCTGGGCGGCAACGGCGACGGGCAGCTCTCCGCGGACGAGCTGACGGCGTACATCAACGCGTCCAAGGCGAACCAGGCCAAGGGCACGGGCACGGCGGCGGACACGCAGTGGGTGCCCGACCAGCAGATGGCCACCTTCCAGAGCCGCGTGGCGGAGGTCGCGGGGGAGGTGGATCCGCTCCAGGCCGTGGGCGCTGGCGGCGCGACGCCCGGGCTGAGCCTGGTGAAGGAGTACTCGCGCACGCTGCTGGACACGGACAAGAACGTGCCCGCGTTCGTGAGCTACCTGCTGTCCGCGGCGGACGTGAAGGAGACGCCCGCGGACGTCAGCCGGCTGGAGAGCACCTTCGTGCGCGACCCGGAGCTGAAGCAGGGCGGCGTGGTGGACTCCGACTACAACAACACCGGCTTCGACCGGGGACACATGAAGCCGGCCGAGGACTCGCCCACGCAGGCGGCGATGAACGAGAGCCACTACATGAGCAACATCGCGCCCCAGCACGGCAACCACAACCAGCAGGTGTGGCGCACGCTGGAGCGCGGCGTGTCCGAGCTGGTGAAGGAGACCGGCGGCAAGGCCTACATCGTCACGGGCAACCTCTTCCTGGACGACAAGGGCAAGCCGCTGCCGCCCGAGTCCCTCCAGACGACGGGCTCGAAGGACGACCGGCGCATCGCGGTCCCCACGCACAACTTCAAGACGGTGCTGCTGGAGCTGCCCAACGGCCACCTGTCGATGTTCGCGTACATGGTGCCGAACCTGAAGGACGGCCCGTCCAAGAAGGACGACATCCTCCCGCTGCTCCAGGAGTCGCGCGTGCCGGTGGACCAGCTGGAAGGGCTGCTGGGCCAGGACCTCTACGCGCAGCTGCCCAAGAGCGTGCAGGCCAGGCTGGAGAAGGACACGTCCGCCGCGGGCGTCTTCCAGCAGCAGAGCCTCTACGAGGCCGCGACGCTGCTGCGCGCCCCGCCTTCCGCCTGAGCGTCCTGTCGGGGGCCGCGCACGTGAGCGGCCTCCTGCGCGCCCGGGCGCGTGCGTCCAGCGGAGCTCAGCGGCGCACGCGGTACCGGAGCCACACGATGCCGGAGTCCCGGCGCTCCACGTGGGTGAGCTCCAGCGCGGCGCCCATGCCGGTGGAGCCCTGGGGCCGGTCGAACAGGGTCGGCGTGCCGGGCAGACCATCCGCGGTGGGGTGCACGAGGAGGCTCACCTCGTCGATGAGGCCCGCGGCGAGGAAGGATCCGTTGATGCCGCCGCCGCCCTCCAGCAATACGGTCTTGATGCCGAAGGTGCTCCCGAGCGTCTCCAGCACGCGGGCGAAGTCGACGTCCTGCTTGCCGCCAAAGACATAGGAGACGCCGCGCTCGCGCAGGTGGGCGAGGTGCGCGTCGGGGACGGACTCGGTGAGCACGACGACGAGATGGTCGTCGTCGATGGCGCCGGACTCCCAGTTCAGCTTGCCGTGGGCATCCAGGGCGATGGCGTAGGACTCGGCGTCCTTGCGAGCGACGAAGTCCGTGCGGGGCAGGGGGGCCGCGGGGGGCGGCTTGGGCACGTCCCCCTTCGCGGCGAAGTCCTCCATGGTGATGCGGCCGCACATCCACGCGTCCGCGTCGAAGGTGTCCGCGGTGCGCTCGTATTCACCGCGAATCGATTGGGGGTCGGGCCAGTGCTTGACGACGATGCGCCCGTCGATGGACGAGAGCATGTGGCAGATGACGTGGGGCTTCATCAGGCGGCTCCGGAGCACGGCCCGCCTTCAGGTGGCGGGCGGCGGAGCGCGGATGCTTCCCGAGGCGCCACGGCCTGTCGAACCGGAGCCGCGCCGGTCCGTTCACAATCCCGCGAGCCGTTACTGCGTCGCGCCGGGAGCGTCGGATGCCTCGGCGGTGGAGGCCTCCTTCGACGGAGCGGACTCCTCGGTCTCTGGCGACTTGAGGGGCGCGGACTCCGACTTGCCCACCCGGATGACGGGTGGCCGCGAGGAGGAGTTCCCGGCGAGCCGGCTCCCCGGAGGTGAGGTGATGCCCACGTAGGAGCAGCCGACCAGGGCGAACAGCGGAACGGCGGCGAGCAGACGGCGCATCGGATGGGACCCCCGGCACACGGTGGACGGCGCGCGCATTCAACCGGACACGTGGGTGAGAGGTCCAGGGCTGGAGGTGGGAGCCTTCAGCCGGTGGCCGCCACGCGCGTGAACTCCATCACCCAGTTGGTCTCCCAGGTCTCTCCGTCGAGCGAGAAGGCCTGCTCCCACCGCGCCTTGTCGCTGCCCTGGCGGGTCCAGTGGAACACGACCTGGACCGGGCGGCCTCCGTCGGTGTCCTCGCCGTAGAAGCGGCCGTGGTCGCCCGTGAAGCCTCCGTGCACTGGCGGCTGGAGCACCGCGTGGCGGCTGTCGATCCAGTGGATGGACCAGCGGCGCTCGCGCACGTCGTACAGGCGCAGCGCCATGCCGGAGAAGCCTCGCTCGAAGACGGTCTCCTCGACGTTGGACAGGCCGCCCAGGTGGGGCTGGCAGCGCATCCTCGACGTGAACACGTCCCAGTCGTCACTGCCCGTCAGTCGCTGCTTGAGGCGGCGGTTCACGCACGTCCACTCGCCCATGAGGAAGTCGAAGTCGTGCACGTCGCCGGTGGGAAGTGGGGGAAGGGGCTTCATGGAACAGGTCCTTTCTGGGGACGGTCAGCGCAGCTCGGACCGTGCGGTGGGGGACAGCGTCAGGTGTTCGAGCGGCGCGCTCAGCCACGGCTGGAGCGGCTCCGCCCAGGACTTCGAAGCGGCTCGGCGTCGAAGGTGCTCGCGGTGATGCACGGCATCCGGGAACACGGTGAGCCAGGCGAAGACGTGCTCGCCCGTGCGCACGGGCAGGGCAGGGAAGGTGTTCTCCGCGGGCTCGGTCTGGAACAGGGCTTGGGGCGTAGCGCCTGGTTCCTGGAGCACGGGACGCACGTGCTGCTGGAAGCAGGCAGTAAGGGCCTCATCGGCCGGGGCCTTCAGGTAGCAGAGCGTCACTTCGACCCGGGAGTCGGGCCGAGCGACCGCGCCGGGTGGTGGCCGAGGCGTGCCGGGATGCACGAGCCTCGTGTCCGGCCGCACGGGCCGCAGGAGCAGGACGTTGTCGGAGTCCAGCATCGTCGCGTTCGCCGCGTCGCGGTGCTCCTTCCACACCGGGCCGCCGTAGAACGCGCTCAGGGCGTCGCGTCGTGACGCCATGTCGCGGAAGCCTCGCAGCCACACGAACCGGTCCGGCCGGTCCTCGTCGCGGAACTGACCGATGAGGTGCATCCCGGCGGCTTCCTGCGACTCGACGAAGGCCCGTTCAAAGAGCGAGAGGAGGGCCTCGCGCTGACCGGGGTGCAGCGTGTACTGGCGCAGCTCGAGGACCGAGCAGCAGGCGGACTGGGACGGCATGCGGCCCTCCGGGGTGTGGGTGCGGAGGCCATCCTTGGCAGGGAACTGGTAGGGTCATGAAGACCACTTTAGCCAGAACCGGCCATACCAGTTGAAGACCTCCACCGGCGTCGCATCCTCGCTCCTCCTGCGGCTCGATTCACGGAGCCCCACGCCGCTCCACGAGCAGCTCTTCGAGGGCGTCCGCGCGCGCATCCTCGCGGGGGCATTGGCGCCCGGGCTGCGGATTCCCTCCTCCCGCCAGCTCGCCACCGAGCTGGACGTGGCCCGCAGCACCGTCCTCCAGGCGCTGGACGCGCTCACGGCGGAGGGCTACCTCGTGGCCCGTGCGGGCTCCTGCACGCGCGTCGCGCCCGAGCTGCCCAGCCTCCCCGAAGAGCGGAGTCGGAGCGCCGCGCCCCGGCCATCGCGCGGACCCCGGCTTGCTGCCTCCGCGCGGAC
>NZ_JBKGHJ010000273.1:0-11362 GCF_046520365.1 Corallococcus sp. 4LFB | reverse complement strand
CGCGCGGCAGCGGCCCGCCGCGCAGCTTGTGGCCGGTGTCCACCGCCCGGTCCACGATGGCGCCGGGCACCGGCGCGCGAGGAGCCTGGTGCCGCGTACAGGCGCTCGCCACGGAGGCGCCCAGGAACGCGGCCACCAGCTCGCGCCGCGTCAGTTCCACCGGCGCCACTCCTCTTCGTAGTAGTGCACCAGCACCTGGTTGTTCAGCCGGTTCACCTCCGCCGGCAGCGGCGCCATGTCCGGCGAGAAGCGCGTGAGCCCCTCCAGCGTGTCCTCGTCCAGGAACGCCAGCCCCTCCGGCAGCGCGCGGTGGCGGCCGGCGGGCTCCAGCGCCACCAGCACGTAGCCCCACTCCCCGAAGGACGGCACCAGCGCGTGGTACGGCTGCGTCCAGAAGCCCGCGGCCTCGAGCGTGGTCTCCACGCACCAGAACGAGCGCCGCGCGAACAGCGGGCTCGTGCTCTGGATGACCGCCACCCCGCCCGGCGCCAGGCGCCTCTTCAGGATTTTGTAGAAGCCCGTCGTGTACAGCTTCCCCAGCGCGAAGTTGTTGGGGTCCGGGAAGTCGACAATCACCACGTCCCAGGTGTTGGCGCCCTCCGCCAGGAACTGCATGGCGTCCGTGTTGATGACGCGCATCTTCGGGTGCGTCAGGGAGTGGTGGTTGAGCGCCGCCAGCTCCCCGTAGCCCGTGGCGAGCCCGGTGATGGCGGGGTCCAGGTCCACCAGCGTGATGGACTTCACCTCCGGATACTTCAGCACCTCGCGCGCCGCGAGCCCGTCCCCGCCGCCCAGAATCAGCACGTGCTCCACCTTCCGCGCGCGCACCATGGCCGGGTGCACCAGGGACTCGTGGTAGCGGTACTCGTCGATGCTGGCGAACTGGAGGTTGCCGTTGAGGAACAGCGAGAAGCCCCGCTTGCCGCGCGTGACGATGATGCGCTGGTAGGGGGAGCTCGTGGCGTGGACGACCTCGTCCGCGTAGAGCTGGTCCTCGTAGAACGTGGTGAGCCGGTCCCCCAGCGCGAAGCACACCAGCAGCCCCGCGCACAGCACCACCGCCTTGACGCGCAGGCGCACGGGGTTGGCCAGCACGGGCGCGAGCAGCCATGTGCTCCACAGCCCCACGCCCGCGTTGAGCAGGCCGAAGAGGAGCGACGTGCGCACCAGGCCCAGCTTCGGCACCAGCAAGAGCGGGAAGGCCACGCTGGCGGCGAGCGCGCCCAGGTAGTCGAACGTCAGCACCTGGCTGACCAGGTCCTTGAACTTGAGCTGGTCCTGCAGGATGCGCAGCAGGAGGGGAATCTCCAGCCCCACCAGCGTGCCAATGGCCAGCACGCTGCCGTACAGGACGACGGGGAACACGCTGGTGAGCGTGAAGGTGAGGAACAACATCGGCGCGCACAGCCCGCCGACGAGCGCCACGGCCAGCTCCACCTCCACGAAGCGCTGGGCCACCCCGCGCTCCACGAAGCGCGACAGGTAGCTGCCGATGCCCATGGCGAAGAGGTAGCCGCCGATGACGGTGGAGAACTGGGTGATGCTGTCCCCCAGCAGGTAGCTGGCGAGCGTCCCGACGATGAGCTCGTAGATGAGCCCGCACGTCGCGATGACGAGGACGGTGAGGAAGAGCAGCGTCTTGTTCAAAGCGTCACGTCGTTCAGCCGCTGATGGCCGCCGCGATGATGATGGCCAGGCCCAGGATGAAGGAGCCGATGACGATGCCCAGCGCGACGTTCTGGTCGACTTCAATCTCCTTGTGCACGTCGTAAGGCAGGATGAGGCGGATGACGTAGAAGCCGGCCACGAACACCACCAGGCCGATGAGCGAATAGATGACGCTCGCCAGCACTCCCTGCAGGGTGACCACCACTCCGAGCAACAGCATCACTTGCCTCCCATGAATCCGCCGGTCCACAAGAGCACGCCGCCGGGCCCGCGCTTCACGTCCCCGGTCACCCGTCCGCGCTCCTCGTCACTGAACGGGGCCCAGCCCGTATAGGTGGCCCACGCGTACGCCACGAGCACCAGTCCGCCCAGGTACCTCATCGTCCACCTCCGTCCCTACAGGTTGCTTTCCTTCCAGCGTTCGGTCTCGAAGCTGTTGGCGCCGAAGAACGACAGCGCCGGGATGATGAGGAGCAGCACCAGCGCGATGACGAACCAGCTCTCGTTGGGCGTGTCGTGCGTGAGCAGCACCCGGTAGCTGACGACGGGCCCCAGCTGGGGGCCCGTGAGCTTCAGGTTCGGGTCGAACGACGTGGTCGTCCGCAGCACGTACCTGCCCTTGGGCACCGACGACAGGAACACGCTGCCGTCCTGGCCGCCCTCGCTCCAGGAGCCGTCGCTGTCGCGCCCGTGGTAGTAGCTCACCTCTTCGTAGAAGCTGACCACGTCCTGCGTGTCCTGGTTCACCAGGTCGCCCTGCACGCCCACCCACGCGTTGTCGATCGCCTGCGACATGACGACCTGGGCTCGCACGTTGCCGTCCCGCGAAAGCTCGAAGGGCTGGCTGAAGTGCATGGCGTCGGGGGTGCCGGAGGTCGCGCTCCGGGGCAGCGTCACCTGCATGTCCAGCACCCGCGCGTTGAGCGCGCGCGCGTGGAGCACGGCCGACAGCGCGAACAGCCCCAGGAGCCACACCGCCGACCAGCGCAGCGTCTTCATCATCGCCGCGCGGCGCGTGTTGGGCTGGCTGGGCGCGATGCCGCGGGGCCTGGGCAGCGGCTCCTTCAGCTTGAACGCGTCACGCACCTGCTCCGGCGTGAGGTACTCGCCATGCGTGTAGGTGACCTCGTTGTCGGTGGCGTCCTCGTTCACGGAGTACGGCGGCGCGACGTACTCCGTGGCGCGCGCCTGCTCCCCCTGGAAGACCTTCCAGTAGAACTCGCCCACCACCGCGTCGGTGACGGCGGTGACGGACTGGAAGGCCTTGTAGCGGCGGTGCTCGTAGAACGCGGACACCCGCGGCACGACGCTCGCGTCACCGGCCGCCATGGGCCTCAAGAACACCCAGTGGCCGTTGGACTCCATCAGCCAAGTGAAGCCGCGCGCCGGGTGATAGAGCAGGTACTCCATCCACGGATAGCGCGTGCCCTCCACCACGCACGAGCGCTCCTGGTAGCCGATGCAGATCCACTCCGCGCCGTCGAGCGTGCCCTTCTGCCCCAGCGCGAGGGCGCCGGCAGCTCCGGCTTCTGGAGCAGCTTGAGGAAGGACAGCTTGCCTTGCGCCGCGCTCATCAGCGCGCCGCAGTAGGGGCACGCCACGCGCAGCGTCTGGTCCGGCGCGCGCAGCTCCAGCGGGCCGTTGCAGTTCGTGCAGCGCGCCTGCTGCAGCTGCGCCTTGCGCACGCGCGGGCGCAGGTCCCCCGCGGGGATGCCCAGCTGCGTGAGCTCCAGCTTCTGCCCCAGGAACACTTCCGGGTCGCGGTCGCGCGTGCCGAAGTCCAGCGTGACGAACAGGCCGCGCGGGCCGGTGGCGTCCACGTAGTAGCTGTCCGCCTCCGGATCCACGTCGCTGGGGAGCTGCCCTTCCGCGGCGACGACGCGCCCGTGGCCGCGCTCCTCCACCACCAGCGGCCGGTTGCGCAGGCGCAGGCGGTCACCGGGATGGAGGCGGTCCAGCTGGAGGCCCTCCTCCACGCCCGCGTCGGAGAGCAGGTGGAAGGCGCCCTCGGACTCGCTGAGCCAGCCGGTGCGGCCGTCGGACATCTCCACGTACCACTCGTCCCAGGGGCCGGCGCCGTGGTCCTTCTGGAGGTGTCCGACGATTTGATACGCGGTGCCGTTGACGCGGCCCTCCAGGCCCAGGCGCAGCGGCGAGTCGGTCTCCACGATGCGGGCCACGCGGCCGTGGGCCTCCAGCTCCGCGCCCACGCGCGCCACCATCGTCTGGCAGTAGGCGCAGACCACCACCTGCGCGGACCCGACGGAGAACTCCACGCTCGCGCCACACGACGGACACGCCCCCTGCGTCACGCCTCCACCCCTCTCGACAGCTCGCGCACGCGGCAGGACGTGGCGCCCAGGTGCTTCGCCGCCAGCGCGTCGAAGTCCGGACGCGCGCGGGTGCGGCAGCAATAGACGTTGAGCGCGGCGAAGCCGTGCTCCGGGAAGGTGTGGATGGCCAGGTGGCTTTCGGCCAGGAGCGCCAGGCCGGTGACGCCGCCGGGCTCCGGGAAGACGTGCCACTGCGGCTGGCCCACGACCTTCAGGTCCATCAGCACGACCAGCTCCTCGAAGAGGGCCGCCAGCGCGGCCGCGTCCTTGAGCCGCTCGGGCGCGCAGCCGCTCGCGTCAACCAGCCATTCCTGTCCGGTTGTCACAGGGAAAACCTCCGGGGATGGAGCCCTCTTTAACACGCTGGAGCCCGGTCGAAAGCCGCTAGGATGCGCGCCCCATGCGCACCCGATTCCTGACCGCTGGACTCCTCTGCCTCACCCTGACCGCGTGCTCCAAGGACAAGGAGCAGCCGCCGGCGAAGCCCTCCAACTCCAAGGCGGCCCCCCGCACGGTGAGCCTGCAGACGGACGTGGCCTCCGCGACGGGCTTCCAGAAGAAGGCCCTGGAGGGCCAGGACCTCTGGGCCACGATGGAGACGAACCAGGGCACCATCGTGCTCAAGCTCTTCTCCAAGGACGCCCCCAAGACGGTGGCGAACTTCGTGGGCCTGGCGTCCGGCGAGCAGCCGTGGATCAACCCCCGGACGGGCGAGCGCGTGGAGGGCAAGCCGCTCTACGACGGCGTCATCTTCCACCGCGTCATCCCCGACTTCATGATTCAGGGTGGCGACCCCACGGGCACCGGCCGGGGCGACCCGGGCTACCGCTTCGGCGACGAGTTCAAGAGCAACCGGGACTTCGACAAGAAGGGCCTCCTGGCCATGGCCAACGCGGGCCCGGGCACCAACGGCAGCCAGTTCTTCATCACCACGTCCACGCCGCAGTTCCTCAAGGGCCGGCACACCATCTTCGGTGAGGTGGTGAAGGGCTACGACGTGGTGGAGAAGATCGCCAACGCGCCGCGCAACTCGCAGGACAAGCCGGACACGGACATGGTCATCCAGCACGTCACCATCAGCGACGCGCAGCCGTGAACCTCCGCCCGCGCCACGTGCGCACGAAGCTGGGAGAGCTGGGCTGCCACGTGGTGGACGCGCTCCCCGAGGGCGCGACGCCGGAGCTGGTGGTGGTGTTGAGCCACGGCTTCGGCGCGCCGGGCACGGACCTGGTGGCGCTGGCGCCGGAGCTGATGAGGGCCGCGCCCCGGCTGGCGCAGGCCGTGCGCTTCGTCTTCCCGGAGGCGCTGCTGTCCCTGGACGCGCTGGGCATGCCCGGGGGCCGCGCGTGGTTCGAAATCCCCATGGCCATCCTCATGGGCCAGGGGCGCGACTGGGCGCAGTACTCCCAGGCCGTGCCGCCGGGGATGCCGCCGCGCGCCGGGCGCTGATGAGCGTGGTGGCGGCGCTCCAGGTGCCCCTGAACCGCGTCGTGCTGGGCGGCTTCAGCCAGGGCGCGATGATGTCCACGGACGTGGCGCTGCGGCTGGAGGAGTGTCCGGCCGGCCTGTGCCTGTTGTCCGGGGCCCTGGTGGCCGGCAAGGAGTGGGAGCCCAAAGCCCAGGCCCGTTCGTCCCTGCCGGTGTTCCAGGGCCATGGCCGGCAGGATCCGGTGTTGCCCTTCCAGGAGGGCGAGCGCCTGCGCGACATGTTGAAGGGCGCGGGGCTGCCGCTGGAGTTCCTACCTTTCGACGGTGGGCACACCATCCTCACCGAGGAGCTGGAGCAGCTGGCGGCGTTCCTGGTGAAGCGGCTGGACGGGCGCTGACCCGCGGGACGGAGGCACGGGGTGTATCAGGCGAAGGAGCTGACGGTGTCCACGCGGGGCCGGGGCCTGGTGGACATCACCGGAGAGGTGCAGAAGGCGGTGAAGGGCACGGGCATCCGTGAAGGCCTGTGCACGCTGTTCCTGCACCACACCAGCGCGTCGCTGCTCATCAGCGAGAACGCGGACCCCGTCGTCCAGCGCGACCTGGAGGCGTTCTTCTCCCGGCTGGTGAAGGACGGCGACCCGCTGTTCCAGCACGACGCGGAAGGGCCGGACGACATGCCCGCGCACGTGCGCACGGTGCTGACGCAGGTGTCCCTGAGCGTGCCCGTGAAGGACGGAGCAGCGGACCTGGGCACGTGGCAGGGCGTCTACGTCTGGGAGCACCGCACGTCCCCGCACCGCCGCCGCGTCACGGTGTCCGTGCTGGGCGGCTAGAGGTCGCGCACGGTGGCGACGACGGCCGCGCCCTTGCGGCGCTTCTTCGGCGCCTCATGGGCCTGGCCTCGGATGCGCACCCAGGTGCCCGGCTCTTCCGGCGTCGCGTGCGCCATGGACCAGCCGGTGGGCACTTCCGGCGTGGTCCAGCCGTAGAGGGCCCGCGCGTCCCTGGGAGCCAGGTTGATGCAGCCGTGGCTCACGGGTTCGCCGAAGCGGTCGTGCCAGTAGGCGGTGTGCAGGGCGAAGTCGCCCTCGAAGAACATGGTCCACGGCACGGTGGCCACGCGGTAGCTGGCGCTGCCCATGGTGCCCGTCATGTCCGCCTCCGCGAACTTCACCCAGATGCGGAAGAGGCCTTCCGGCGTATCGGTGCCGGGTTTGCCGGAGGAGATGAGCGTGGCGTAGACGGGGCGGTCGCCCTCGTAGGCGATGAGCGTCTGGGCCTCCAGGTCCACGTCCAGCCAGCGCGCGCCGGGCGCCACGATGGACGGCGACGCCAGCGACCACGCGACGTGCAGGTCGTCGCGCGCCACCCAGTGGTCCTCCGCGATGCGGACCCACTGGCCGTCGGCGGACAGCTCGCGCACGGAGACGAGCGTGCGCGGCGGGAGCACGGTCTCGCGTTCGGCGCGTGCGCCGGGGGCCTTGCGCACCACCACGTCGGTGCGGGGCGCGGCGCGGGACTGGGCCCACGCGAAGGGCATGGGCAGGGACGCGAGCGCCTCCGCGTCCAGGCCGCTGAAGTCGGAGGGGCGGTGTTCGCGCAGCACGCGCGCTTCGAAGTACTGGCCGTCGGAGGTGCGCCAGAAGGTGCGCCGGCCGACCTTCACCTGGCCCAGGAGCTTCACGGTGACGGAGCCCTTGAGCAGCACGCCCTGCCGCCTCTTCCGAGCGAGCGCGAGGCTCGGGTAGGCGCGCACGCGGCGGCCGACGACGCGCGCGTAGATGCCGGGCGTGAGCGCCCCCTCCTCCAAGCGGGGCAGCGGACGGACGCGGGGCTCGCGGAAGTTCTGTTCCAGGTAGCGCTCGCAGACCCAGCCGCGGGGCTCCAGCTCCACCCACGTCTCGCAGTCCGGTCCGCGCATGGCGCCCTTCCAGCGCACGCGCATGTCCTGGGCCACCGTGCCCAGGGGCGGTGAGTCCTGCCGGGGCTCCGAGCGCACCGCGATGGAGCGGCGCACGCGCAGCGAGCCCGCGTCCGGGGCGTAGGGAATGGCGTAGGGCTCCATGCCCGCGTCGACTTCCGTGAGCGGAGCTTCGGCGACGACGTCCTCTTCACCGTCGGTGCCTGTGATGGGTGTTGTCGCGGGGGCTTGGGAGTCGGCTCCCGCGACAGGGGACTCCACCGTGGAGCCTGGACTGTTCGGGTCGGAGCCCACGGCGACGGCAGCGCTCCCGCCGTCCGGCGCCTGCGCGATGGCGTCATCCGATGCGATGTCCTCCGCGTCGATCAACGGCTCACCGTCCGGTCCCAGCTCCAGCAGGGGGACCTCGGACTCGGTGATGACCTGCGGCTCCTCTTCGCCGGGCAGGGCTTCGGTGTCCGCGCCGACGGAGGCGGACCGCGACAGCGACGGCTCCAGCGACAGCGAGAGCGCACGGCCCGCGTCCCCTGAAGCATCCACGACGCCCATCAGGGCCGGCGCGGTGGCATGGGTGACGCCGCCGTCAGCGGAGGACTCGAGCGCGGTGGCCTGCCATGCGGAATGGAGCGCCTGCGCGGACTCCGGCGACGGAGCAGCCTCCGTGTCGGGCACGGTGGCTTGTGCCGTCACGGTGCCCGCATCCACCGGCGCGATGGGAACGGGGGGCTCCACCGGAGCGCACGCGAAGAACAACAGGGGGAGTCCGAGGGGGAACCAGCGGCGGCGCATACGGACCGCAACGCTACGGGTCCCCGCTGACATCCTCAACGTCGGCCCAGGTGCGATCTCCTACGCGTGGGTGGGCAGTCCTTGCGCCCCGAACGGCGATTGCCACGAACGGCGGAAAGTGCCCTCCGCGGCTCAGCCCCTGCCCTCCGCGGGCGGAATCCCCTCGGGCGCTTCCGGCGCCTCCAGGAGCTTGTAGAGCGTCTTGCGGTCCACGCCCAGCAGACGCGCGGCCTCGCTCTTGTTCCCGCCCACGTGCTGGAGCACGTGCGCCGCGTACCGCCGCGACAGCTCCGCGAGGCTGGGCAGGTCTCCCGCGAGCCCCGTCAGCCGCTTGGGCGCGTCACCGATGGGCTCCGGGAAGTCCGGCGGCCCCAGCACGCCCGTGACGTTCAGCGCGAGCGCCCGCGCCATCACGTTCTCCAGCTGCCGCACGTTGCCCGGCCAGTCATACACCGTGAGCCGCGCCATCGCGTCCGCCGTCACCACCGGCCGCACCCCGCCCCTCGCGTGCAGCGACGCGAAGTGCTCCACCAGCGCCGGGATGTCCTCGCGCCGCTCGCGCAGCGGCGGCAGGTGCAGGTGCACCACGTCCAGCCGGTACAGCAGGTCCTCGCGGAACGCCCCTTCCGCCACCCTCGCCTTCAGGTCCTTGTTCGTCGCCGCCAGCACCCGCACGTCCACCTTCACCGGGACGCTCTCGCCCACGCGGCGGATCTCCCCCTCCTGGAGCACGCGCAGGAGCTGCGACTGGACCTTCATCCCCACGTCGCCAATCTCGTCCAGGAACAGCGTGCCGCCGTTGGCCTCCTCGAACAGGCCGCGCCGCGCTCCGGACGCCCCCGTGAAGCTGCCCTTCGCGTGGCCGAACAGCTCGCTCTCCATCAGCGACTCGGTGATGGCGCCGCAGTCCACCGGGATGAACGGCCCCCCTGAACGCGCCGAGCGTCTGTGCAGCGCCCGCGCCACCATCTCCTTGCCCGTGCCCGTCTCACCGGTAATCAGCACCGGCACGTTGCTCGTCGCCGCGCGGGCGACCTGCTTGTAGACCTCCAGCAGCGCCTGGCTGCGGCCCACCAGCGACGTGCGCTCCACCTGCTTGCGCAGCGTGCGGTTCTCCTCCACCAGCCGCTTCTGCTCCAGCGCCCGCTTCGCCACCCGCATGATGGCGTCCACGTCGAACGGCTTGGACAGGTAGTCGAAGGCGCCCAGCTGGATGCTGTCCAGCGCGCCCTCGATGTTGCCGAACGCCGTCACGACAATCACCGGCGTGTCCGGCAGGTTCGACTTCACCAGCTGGAGCACCTTCAGGCCGTCGCCCGGGTCGGGCATGGCCATGTCCGTGAGGACCAGGTCGAAGGACTGCTCGCCCATCCGCTCCGCCGCGCCCTTGGGGTCCGGCGCCTGCGTCACCGGCCCCAGCACGCCCAGGAGGCGCTGGAGCAGGTCGCGCGCATGCGGATCATCATCGACGACGAGGATTCGGGCTGAGCTCATGAGGCCTTGCGGATGGAGGGGGCGTCGCGCTGCGGCCCGGACTCCACCACAAGCGGCGCCGGAGTGCGCGCCACACGCGCGAACCGCACGCGGATCCGCGTGCCCTTCCCCTCCTCCGAGTGCACCGTCAGCGTGCCGCCGTGCGCCTCCACCACGCGCCGGGTGGTGGCCAGCCCCAGGCCGTGGCCGGGGAGGCCCCGCACCTCCGCGGCCCGGAAGAACGGCTGGAACAGCGACGCCTGCGTCGCCGCGCTCATCCCCAGCCCGTTGTCCGTCACCTCCACCACCGCGTCCGTCCCCTCCGTCGCCACCCGCACCTTCACGCGCGGATCCGGCCGCCCCGCCGTGTACTTCACCGCGTTGGACAAGAGATTCCGCGCCACCACCTGGAGCAGCTGCGCCGGACAGTCCACCAGCACGCCCGGCTCCAGCTCGCGCTCCAGCGACACGCCCAGCGCCGTCGCCGTCTGGCTCACCTCCAGGAGCAGCGTGCTCACCGCCGTGTCCAGCTCCCCCATCGTCCCGTCGCCCCGGGTGCCCGCGCGGCAGAAGCGCAGCAGCGCTTCAATGAGCTCGCCCATGCGCACCGCGCTGGACTCACACTGGGAGATCATCTCCAGCGCGCCCGGGTCCTTCACCGCGCCGGAGCGCCGGATGAGCGTCAGGTAACCCTTGAGCGGGGACAGCGGCCCCATCAGGTCGTGCGCCACGCGGCGGGTGAACGCATCCAGCTCCTGGTTGTGCCGCCCCAGCTCCTCCAGCTGCCCCTGGATGGTGGCGTCCTGGCGCTTGAGCAGGGAGATGATGTGCCAGCCCACCAGCATGGACAGGAGGATGGCCAGCAGCGTGGTGGCCGCGCCCAGGGCCGTGTTGCGCACCCGCAGCGTGCCCAGCCGTCCCACCAGCACGCGCGCGTCGGACGCGTTCTCCGTGGCCAGCTGTCCCGCCAGCTGGTCCACCTCCGCCGCCAGCGGGCGGATGCTCTCCACCAGGTGGCGCCGGGCGCGCTCCGCGTCGCGCTGGCGTGAGAACACCGCCGCCGCGCGCACCTGATCCGCCAGCCCCTGGCACGCGCCGTTGAAGCGCAGCCAGACCTCCTTCTCGCCGGGCGGCAGGTGGCGCATGTACGCCTCCGAGGACTGGCGGATGCTGCCCAGGATGTCCTCCATCACCGCGTCGGCTTCCTTGCGCTCGGCGTCGCCGCTGGAGCGCACGTGCGCCTCGATGGCGGACTCCAGCGACATCACGTCCACGCGGATGCGGCCGATGAGGCTCGCGCGCTCCAGGGCCTCCAGCACCAGCGCGTCCACCTGATGCCCGGTGCGCACCTCCGTCCAGAGCATGAAGCCGATGACGCCCGACAGCAGCGTCACCACGAAGAAGAATCCCGCGCGGTATCCACGGATGGGGGTCCGCGAGTTCATCGCCACGGGCACGCTCCTTGGGTCGTCAGAGGAAGAAACAGCGGAAGGCGCCCCGTGCGGACGCCCTCGTGGAACTCACGGCACCCGCCCGTTGGCCTCGGGGGAGGAGGCGCCCGGCAGGGGCGGCTGGGTGCGCCGCCGCGCGCGCTCCAGCGCGGACTCGTACCACACGTCCGACAGCTCCTCGTGCAGCGCCGCCAGCTCGCGCTGCCGCGCCAGCAGCTGCGCGTTGTGCTCCTCCAGCGTGTGGCGCTCCGCCTCCAGCCGCGCCTCCTCCTCCGCGCGAAGCCGTGCCTCTTCCG
>NZ_JBKGHJ010000272.1:0-11376 GCF_046520365.1 Corallococcus sp. 4LFB | reverse complement strand
CGCCTCGAAGCGCTCGGTCACTCCGTCGTCTCCGTCTCCATGGGCGCGGAGTACCGACGCGAGGGCAGTCACGGGTTCGTCATCGATCCGCGCAACCGCGCGGACTACGCGCGGCTCCTGGGTGAGCTGAGCGCCGGCCAATCCGCACCGGACCTCATCCTCCACGGTTGGGGACTCACGCGTCCGGACGCCGACGTTCTCCAGCGGGACCTGGACCTCGGCTTCTACAGCCTCCTGTTCCTCACCCAGGCGCTCGGGAGCCAGCACCTCTCGGAGTCGCTGCGCATCGTGGCGCTGTCGAATGGGACGCAGGAGGTCACCGGCCATGAGCCGCTGAACGCCGCGAAGGCGGCCGTCCTGGGCCTCTGCGGCGTGATTCCCCAGGAGCACCAGAACCTCACCTGCCGGAGCATCGACTTGGAGCTCCCCACGGATGCGGCGGGCACGGCCACGTTCGCGGCCCGGCTCGTGAAGGAAGTGCTCGCCGACGTGAAGGACGCGGAGGTCGCCTACCGCGGCAGCCACCGCTGGGTGCGGACCTTCGAGCAGGTTCCCTCGCGTCCCTCCGCCGAAGCCGCCCTCCCGCTCCGGCAGCGCGGCACCTACCTCATCACCGGCGGGCTCGGGAAGATCGGCCTCGAGCTTGCGCGACACCTGGCGCGCACCGTCCAGGCCCGGCTGGTGCTCCTCGGCAGGACCGGCGTGCCGGCCCGTGAGGAGGCGAGCACGGCGGACGCGCCGACCCGCGAGCGGCTCCGTGCACTCGACGAACTGGAGGCCCTGGGCGCCGAGGTCCTGGTGCTCCGCGCGGACGTGGCGGACGCGGGGCAGATGTCCGCGGCGCTCGACGCGGCCACCGCCCGCTTCGGGCCCCTCCATGGCGTCATCCACGCGGCGGGCACGACGGGCGACCGGGCCGTCCGCCTCATCGACGAGGCCGTGCCCACCGACTGTGACTGGCACTTCGATCCCAAGGTGCGGGGCCTCCAGGTGCTGGCCTCGCTGCTGGAGGGACGCGAGCTCGACTTCTGCATCCTGTGCTCGTCGCTGGCGTCGGTCCTGGGTGGACTCGGCTACGCCGCGTACGCGTCCGCCAACCGGTTCATGGACGTCTTCGCCCAGGCGCACGGCCGGACCTCCACCTTTCCCTGGATCTCATTGAACTGGGAGGGCTGGCGGACGGACGCGCCGCCTGCGCGGGACAACGCGCTCGGCGCGACACTCCAGGAGCTGACCGTCACTTCCTCCGAAGGCGTGAAGGCCTTCGAGCACCTCCTGTCCCTGGAGCCCGTCGCCCAGGTGCTCATGTCCACGGGCTCGTTCCAGGCCCGGCTCGACCGGTGGACGCGGTTCCAGGAGGACGGCGCGGTCCCGGGCGGCACCGCCTCCCGCGCGAACCTCGCGCACGCCCGTCCGCAGCTGCGCACCGAGTACGTCGCGCCCCGCGGCGAACTGGAACAGACCATCGCGGACCTGTGGCAGACGCTGCTCGGGCTCGACCGGGTCGGCATCCACGACAACTTCTTCGAGCTGGGTGGGCACTCGCTGCTGGCCACCCAGCTCACCACCCGGCTGAAGGCCACCTTCAAGGTGGAGCTTCCGCTGCGCCGCCTGCTGGCGAGCCCCACCGTCGCCAGCATCGCGGACGTCGTCCTCGAGGCGCAGGCCGAACAGGTGGATGACGACACCCTGGCCCGGATGCTCGCCGACATCGAAGCGATGTCCAGCGAGGACGCCGCAGGCCTGCTGGCCGAAAGCGAGGCCTCATGAACGCCGTGACACCGCTCCTTCCCCATCCATCCCAACGAGAGGAATCTCCCGTGAACAAGAACGTCCTTTCGGAGCTCATGCGCAGCGGGACCGAGCTCCTCGCCGAGGAAGACCCCGCGCTCTTCGCGCTGCTCGAAGGTGAGTACGAGCGTCAGCAGGACACGCTCGTGATGGTCGCCTCGTGCAGCATCGCCGATCCGTCGGTGCTCGCGTGCCAGGGCTCGGTGGCGGTCAACGTGACCGCCGAGGGCTACCCGGGCAAGCGCTACCACGCCGGCTGCGAGCGCATCGACGGCATCGAGCAGCTGGCCATCGACCGGGCCAAGGCCGCTTTCGGGGCGCAGTACGCGAACACGCAGCCGCACTCGGCCACGTCCGCCAACTACATCGTCATGTCGCACCTGCTGTCGCCGGGCGACACCATCCTGGGCATGGGCCTGCGCGCGGGCGGCCACCTGACGCACGGGTCCAAGGTCTCCATGTCCGGGCAGTACTTCCGCTCCGTCCACTACGGCGTCGATGAGAACGGCTTCATCGACTACGAGCAGGCCGCGCGGATGGCGCGGGAGTTCAAGCCCCGGCTCATCATCTGCGGCGCCACCGCGTACTCGCGCGTCGTCGACTTCCGCCGGTTCCGGGAGATCGCCGACGAGGTGAACGCCTACCTGCTGGCGGACATCTCGCACATCGCCGGGCTGGTCATCACCGGGCTCCACCCGAACCCCATCGACCACGCCCACTTCACCACCACGTGCACGCACAAGCAGCTCTACGGGCCGCGCGGCGGGCTCATCCTGCTGGGGCGCGACCATGAGGCGATGGGCCCGGACGGCAAGCACACGCTGACCGACCTGATGCGCCGCGCGGTGTTCCCCTACTTCCAGGGCGCGCCCATCATCAACGCCATGGCGGCCAAGGCCCGGGCCCTGGCCGTCGCCGTCACCCCCGGGTTCAAGGCCACCGCGGAGCGCATCGTCGAGGACGCGCGCGCGCTGGCGCAGGCGCTCCAGGAGCGCGGCTACCGCATCATCTCCGGCGGCACGGACAACCACATCGTGCTCGTGGACGTCGCGGCGCGGGGCCTCACCGGAATCCTGGCGGAGCAGGCGCTGGAGGCCTGCGGCATCATCGTCAACAAGAACTCCATCCCGGGCGACAAGAACCCGGCGGAGATCGCCAGCGGCGTGCGGCTGGGCACCAACACGCTGGCGGGCCGAGGCTACGGCCCGCGCGAGATGGAGCTGTGCGCCGACCTCTTCCACCGCGTCCTCTCCGGCATCGAGGTGCTGGGGCCGCGCGAGTACAGCCTCAACCCCACCCTCCAGGCCGGCGTCCGCGCGGAGGTCCGCGCCCTGTCCCGGCGCTTCCCCCTTCCCCGCTACGCGGCCGTCCACCCCGAGCCGTAGGCGTCACTCCCTCCCGAGCACGACGGACCTCTCCATGAGCGACCTCTCCAAGCGACTCGCCGCCCTTCCTCCCGAGAAGCGCGCCCTGCTGTCACGGCAGCTCAAGAACCAGACCGGGTCCCCCCCGGGGCCCGGCCGTTCCCCGGCGCCCCCCGAACGTGGCCGTGCCGCTCTCCTTCGCCCAGCAGCGGCTCTGGTTCCTGGACCAGCTGGAGCCCGACAGCCCGCTCTACAACGTCCCCACCAACGTGCGCCTCACGGGGAAGCTGGACGCGGAGGTGCTGCGACGCAGCCTGAATGAGATCGTCCGCCGGCACGAGGTCCTCCGCACGACCTTCGCGCCCCAGTCCCAGGACGGGCGCGCCGAGCAGGTCATCGCGCCGGCGCTGTCGCTGGCGCTGCCGGTGGTGGACCTCCAGAACCTGCCCCGCGCCGAACAGGACGCGGCGGTGGAGCGGCACGCGCTCGCGGAGGCACGGCACGTGTTCGCCTTGCAGAAGGGGCCCCTGGTCCGCGCGACGCTGCTGCGCCTGGCGGAGCGGGAGCACGTGCTGCTCCTGAACATGCACCACATCATCTCCGACGGCTGGTCCATGGGCGTGATGCTCCAGGAGATGGGCACGCTCTACGCGAGCCTCGCCGCGGGCCGCGCTTCGGTCCTGCCGGAGCTGCCCGTGCAGTACGCGGACTACTCCGTGTGGCAGCGCGAGTGGCTGAGCGGTGAGGAGTACGCGAAGCAGGCCGCGTACTGGAAGGCGCGGCTTTCTGGCGGCCTGCCGGTGCTGGAGCTGCCCACGGACAGGCCCCGCCCGGCGGTCCAGTCCTTCCGCGGCGCGCACCACCTCTTCGTCCTGGACGCGCCCCTCACGGCGGCGCTCAAGGACGTGAGCCGTCAGGAGGGCGTCACGCTCTTCATGACGATGCTGGCCGCCTTCAAGCTGCTGCTCCACCGCTACAACGGCCAGGTGGACCTGCTCGTGGGCACGCCCATCGCCAACCGCACCCAGCCGGAGCTGGAGGGCCTCATCGGCTACTTCGCCAACACGCTGGTGCTCCGCACGGACCTCGACGGCGACCCGACCTTCCGCGCGTTCCTGAAGCAGGTCGAGGACGTGTGCCTGGGCGCGTACGCACACCAGGACCTCCCCTTCGATCAGCTGGTGGAGCTCATCCAGCCGGAGCGGAGCCTGAGCCACATGCCGCTGTTCCAGGTCATGTTCGTGTTCCGCAATGACCCGTCGAAGCCGCTGGCGCTGCCGGAGCTGACGATGGCGCCCATGGAGGTGGAGAGCGGGACGTCGAAGTTCGACCTGACGCTCTATCTCATGGAGGTGGAGGGGCGGCTCCAGGTGTCCCTGGAGTACAGCACCGACCTCTTCGACGCGGCGACCATCCATCGCATGGAGGGGCACTTCCGCACGCTCCTCGCAAGCCTGGCCGCGGATCCCGGCCAGCGCCTGTCGCGCGTGCCGCTGCTCACCGCGCCCGAGCAGCAGCAGCTCCTGCGGGACTGGAACGCCACGGACCTGACGTTCCCGGAGCGCTCGTGCCTGCATGAGCTGTTCGAGGCGTGGGTGGACCGGGCGCCGGACGCCGTCGCCGCCGTGTGCGGCGAGGAGGCGCTGACGTACCGGGAGCTCAACCGGCGCGCGAACCAGCTGGCCCACCGCCTGCGCGCGCTCGGCGTGGGGCCCAACGTCAAGGTGGGCATCTGCGTGCGGCGCTCGCTGGACGCCGTGGTGGGCCTGATGGGCATCGTGAAGGCGGGTGGCGCCTACATGCCGCTGGATCCCGCCTACCCGAAGGAGCGCCTCCAGTTCATGCTCGAGGACGTCCAGGCGCCGGTGCTGCTCACGCAGTCGCCGCTGCTGGAGCGGCTGCCCGCGCAGCGCTCGCGGGTGCTTTGCCTGGACACGGACTGGGCGGAGATCGCCCGGGAGCCGGACACGAACCCGGCCCACGTGGCGACGCCGGAGGACCTCGTCTACGTCATCTACACGTCGGGCTCCACGGGCAACCCCAAGGGGGTGATGCTGGACCACCGGGGCCGGGTGAACAACTTCACCGACTTCAACCGCCGCTTCCAGGTGGGCCCCGGGGACGCCGTGCTGGCCCTGTCCTCGCTGAGCTTCGACATGTCCGCGTACGACGTCTTCGGGACGCTGGCCGCGGGCTCCACCATCGTGCTGCCCGTCGCGGCGCTCGAGCGCGACCCGGCCCACTGGGCACAGCTCATGGTCCAGCACCGCGTCTCCGTCTGGCACTCCGTGCCCGCGCTGCTGGAGATGCTCCTGGCCGGCGTGGGCACCGACGGCGAGCGCGTCCCCCGCTGGCTGCGCCTGGTGCTCCTGGGTGGCGACTGGATCCCGGTCTCGCTGCCGGACCGGCTCAAGGCGGTGGTCGCGGGCGCGCAGGTCATCAGCCTGGGCGGCGCCACGGAGATCTCCATGGACTCCACCCTCTACGACGTCGTGGAGACCGATCCCGCGTGGAAGAGCATCCCCTACGGGATGCCCATGACGAACCAGCTCTGCTACGTGCTGGACGCGCAGCTGCAGCCGGTGCCCATCGGCGTGCCGGGGGAGCTGCACCTGGGCGGCGTGGGGGTGGCCTGGGGCTACCTGAACCGGCCGGAGCTGACGGCCACGAAGTTCATCCCGCACCCGTTCAGCACGCGCCCCGGCGGGCGGCTCTACAAGACGGGAGACCTCGCCCGCTACCGCCCGGATGGCAACCTGGAGCTGCTGGGCCGCATCGACAACCAGGTGAAGATCAACGGGCTGCGCATCGAGCTGGGAGAGATTGAAGCCGCCCTGCGCAAGCTCCCCGGCGTCGACGAGGTCATCGTCGTCGCCCGGGCCGAGGGCTCGGGCCCCAAGCGATTGGTGGCCTACGTCGTGCCCGATGCGGGCCAGACGCTGACGGCGGAGGACGTGAGGGCCGCCCTCAAGGCCCGGATCCCTGAGTACATGGTGCCCACGGCCTACGTCTTCCTGGAGGCCCTGCCGCTGACGCCCAACGGCAAGGTGGACCGGCGCAACCTCCCCGCCCCCCAGCTGATCCGCCAGGACGCGCAGCCGGTGGTGGCGCCGCGCACGCCCGAGGAGAAGGTGCTGGCGGGCATCTGGAGCGCGCTGCTGGGAGTCGAGCAGCTCAGCGTGCACGACAACTTCTTCAGCCTGGGCGGCGACTCGGTGCTGGGCGTGCAGCTGGTCGCGCGGGCGCGGCAGGCGGGGCTCCACCTCACCCCGAAGCAGCTCTTCCAGCACCAGACGCTCGCCGCGCTGGCGGAGGTGGTGGAGCCCGTCGCCGCGCGGCCCGCGGAGGAGGCCTCGGGGCCCCGGCTCACGGCCCGGCAGCAGCAGGTCGCGGACCGGATGCGCGTGGAGGACGCCAGCATCGAGGCGCTGTACCCCGTCTCCCCCATGCAGCGGAACATGCTGATGCGGGAGCGGGGGCCGCATGCCCCAGGGCTCTACGTCGTCCACGCCAGCATGCAGCTCCCGGGTGACCTCCACGTGGAGCGCTTCCGGGAGGCCTGGCAGCGCGTGCTGGCGCACCACCCGGTCCTCCGGACGGGCTTCGTCTGGGAGGGACTGGACGAACCGTTGCAGGTGGTGCGCCGCGCGGTGGACGTGCCGCTCGAGGCCCATGACTGGCGGCACCTGTCCCTGGATGCGCAGCGGGAGCAGCTGGCGGCGCTCCTGCTGGCGGACCGGCGGCGCGGGTTCGAGCTGTCACAGGCGCCGCTGATGCGGCTGCTGCTCATCCACGTGGACGCGAGCACGTACTACTTCACCTGGAGCAACCACCACGCGCTGCTGGATGGCTGGTCCCGGGCCATCGTGCTGAAGGACGTGTTCCTCACCTACCGGGCGCTCCTGGCCAACGAGGCCCCGCCGCTCCAGGCGCGGCGCTCCTATGCGGACTACATCGGGTGGATCCAGCAGAAGGACGCCGCCGCGTCCGAGCAGTTCTGGCGGCAGCAGCTGAGCGGTTTCTCGGGTCCGGAGCCCCTGGTCCTCGGGCCCGCCCCTGCCCCGCTGGCCCTTCAGGAGGACCGGTTCGACAAGCAGAGCCTGACGCTGTCCGCGGCCACCACCGCGGCGCTCCAGGCGATGGGCCGACAGCACCAGCTCACGGTGAACACGGTGGTCCAGGGCGCCTGGGTCCTCCTGCAGCACCACCATGGGCAGGGCGGGAAGGACGTCGTCATCGGCGTGACCTCCTCGGGCCGGCCCACGGACATGGCCGACGTGGAGACGGTCGTCGGGCTGTGCATGAACACACTGCCCCTGCGCATCCAGGTGGACCCTGGCACGCTGCTCGTGCCCTGGCTGAAGGAGCTGCAGACCCGTCAGGTCGATGCGCGCCAGCACGAGTACACGCCCCTGCCGCGCATCCAGCAGCTCGCGGGCATGTCTCCGGACACCGTCCCCTTCGAGAGCATCATCGTGTTCGAGAACTACCCGGTGGATCCGGCGCTGCTCGAGGTCGGGAAGGGCTGGGTGGGCAAGCATCCGCTCGCCCGGGAGAACTACGACGTCGCGCAGACGGAGTTCCCGCTGCGCGTCGAGGTCATCCCCGGCGCGGAGCTACAGCTGGTCCTCTCCTACTACCGGAGCCGTCACGGCGCGGAGGCCATCACCCGGCTGCTGGAGGAGTTCAAGGCCCTGCTGGAAGGCATGGTCGCTGGACCGGAGCAGCCCCTCCGCTCACTGGTCCAGCGCCACCTGTAGCGCTGTTTCCTTCGCCCGGACCCGCGCGCTCAGTCCGGACGCGCGGGCTCCAGGAGCCCGAACTCCACGCCGGTCGGATCCGTCAGCACCGCGAGGCTCCCGCCCGCGGGGCCTTCCCTGCGTGGGACCAGGACCTTCGCGCCCAGGCGCACGGCGTGCTCCCGCGTGGCGTCCAGGTTGTCCACCCGGACGTGCGTGCGCCAGTGCTGCCTTGCGTCCGGGGATTCCTCCGCGCTGGCGACCTGGCCTGCCGGGGTGCTGTCCGCCGCGAAGAGGGTGCCGCCGTCCGCCGCGGACTGCAGCCTCCAGCCGAAGACCTTTCCGTAGAACTCCTTCGCCCGGGCCACCTCGGGGGTGATCAGCGTCTCCCAGCAGAAGGCTCCTACCTCCGCCTTCGGCGGCACCGGGGTCCCCGGAGGGCTCTTCACCGCAGCGAGCATCGCCTCCGCGTAGTCCACCACCCGCGCCACCCTGCCCAGCCCCGGCACGTCCCTGAGCCCCGGCAGCGCCCCGCCCCCGTCCGCGGAGGCGATCACCACCGAGGCGTCCACGTTGTCCACCGACACGAAGCTCACCCAGCCCGTCCCGAACCCCACCCGCTGGGCCTGTCGGATGGCCCCCAGGGGTTGCTCCGCCAGCCGGATGGTCGTCCCCGCCCCCGGGGCTGCGTCCTCGTACGTCCAACCGAAGAGGTCGGCGTAGAACGCCTTCGCCTTCTCCGGCTCCGGCGTCGTCAGCTCCCGCCACACCACGCGCCCCAAGATGGCCCTTCCCTCACGCATCTGGCCCTGCCTTTCGCTCCGTGAATGGGGTCGTCTTCCACTCTCCGACACTGATCCCACCGCCGGGCCGCCAAAGCCGTGCTTTTTCGCTGCGTGGCCCTTAGGTTCCGGATCAGGATGGTCGCGGCCCCTGCATGTGTCTCGGGCGTAAAGGTACCAGGAGGAAACATGGCTGGCACGGATGTACTGGATATCGGGGATTCCAATTTCAAGAAGGAAGTCTTGGAGTCAGACGTTCCCGTGCTCGTGGACTTCACGGCCGCCTGGTGCGCTCCCTGCCGGGCCATTGCTCCCGCCGTCGCGGAGCTGGCGACCCGCTACAAGGGCCAGATGAAGATCGCCAAGCTCGACGTCGACGCCAACCAGGACACGTCGCAGGAGTACGGCATCCGTTCGCTGCCGACCCTGCTGGTGTTCAAGGGCGGCAAGGTCGTGGAGCAGATCGTCGGCGCGGTGCCCAAGAGCCGCCTCGAAGGCGCCATCGCGAAGATCCTGTCGCCGCAGCCGTGACCCCTGGGAGCCACGGGCTCCCTGAACTCAAGGCTCCATCGCCCGCGTGTTCCGGACGATGGAGCCTTTGTCTTTTCTAGCGGTCCTGGAGCGCGGGCGTTCCCAGCACCTGTCCCAGCGCCGCGTCCAGCTCCGCTCCGGACAGGCCCTCCACGTAGGCGCGGATGCGCTCCAGGTCGCCCTCCGGCGTGTCGCCCGGCGGGGGCGGCAGGGCCGGGCTCGGCAGGGAGACTTCAGGCGGCTTCGCCTGGACGGGCGCGGGCTCCGGGGCTTCTTCCTGGAACAGGGTGCGCACCCGCTCCGCGTGCTCCGTCATGAAGTACGTGGCCAGCATGTCGAGCGTCATGTTCTCGAAGAGCAGCGTGGCCGGCAGCTTCCCGAAGTCCTTCTCCAGCTGCTTGATGACCGACAGGTTCACCAGCGAGTCCACGCCATAGGTCTCGAAGGTCGCCTGCGGATCGAAGCGCTCGGGCGCGATCTTCAGGAGCGTGGAGAACACGGTGGTGACGTGGGCCAGCGTCTTCGCGCGCAGGTCCAGGACCGGCGTGGGGGCCTGCTTCCGCTTCGCGGGGACGGGCTTGTCCCGGCGGGTGGGCTCGGGCGCGGTGGCCGGCTGGGCGGCGTGCACCGCCTGCCCCGTGCTCCGGGCGATCACCACGTCCTGCCCTGCCCCCGTGGCGTGCGGGACGAAGGCGGCCTTCGCGAAGCCCGCCTGGCCCAGCAGCGCGGTCCACCCGGCGCCGTCGAGCAAGGGCGAGTGCTCGATGCGGCCCTCGCCCTCCTCGTAGAGCCACCAGCCCTGCGTCATGCCGAAGACGAGCGTCGTGAAGTCCCACACGCGGGTGAGCTCGTTGATGACGACCAGTCCTCCCGCGCGGAGCATGCGCTGGATGTGGCCCAGCGTGCGGCCCATGCTCCGGGTCGCGTGCAGCACGTTGGTGGCGAGCACCAGGTCCACGCTCCCGGGCTCGATGCCCTGCGCGCTGGGGTCCGCTTCGATGTTCAGGACCTTCGGCTCCAGGAAGGCGTGCGCCGTGCCGTACTTCTCCGCTCCGTACCGGACGAACCCCGCCGAGACGTCCGTGTAGACGTAGCGCACGTGCTGCCCCAGTTCCTGGAGCGCGGTCAGGACGTGCTCGCTGGTGCCTCCGGTTCCGGCTCCCACTTCGAGGATCCGGACGACGCTCGCCGGGGCTTCCGCCACCCGGGCCCGCACGTACGCGCGGATCGCGTTCGCCACCAGGCCGTTGAAGAAGTCCGCGATGGGGTTGCCCTTGTAGACGCGCTCGACCTTCTCCATGGACCCCTGCGGGAAGAGCACCGCCGTGGCCTCGCGGCGGCCGGTCAGCACGTCCGGGTAGGCGTCCAGGCAGAGGGCCAGCAGGGAGATGAGGTGGCCCAGGTCGGGATGCGCGGCGAGCAGCCGCTGCTTCCACGTCTCCAGCCCGCTCGCGTCGGGAGCCTGGGAGGCTTCCGGCCTCACGTGGATGCGGGTGCCCTGGCGTTTGACGTAGCCGCCCCGCTCCAGCACGCCCATCAGCGCCTGCCAGAGGCGGGAGTGCTCCTCCACCACGCCGGCCTTGCGGGCCTGCTCATGGAGGTCCCATTCCTCGCCCGCGGAGCCCACGGCGCCCAGGCGCTTCAGCGCGCCCAGCAGCACCGCCCGGCCCCACTGTTCGACGTCGGCGTAGGCCGTGGCCGCGCCGCGCAGGTCCGACTCCGCCCGCCGGCCCCAGGTGCTTGCCTCCTCCAGCGCTCTTGCATCGAGCCCCTTCGCGCCGGGCGTGTACACGTCCACGCTCCGGCTGAAGTCCACGCCCAGCCGCTCCAGGAGGGGCCGCGTGGCCTTGAAGAGCATGACCTGCGGCGCCGCTCCCGCGAGCACCGCCTCCATGCCGTCCATGCCCTCCGCGACCTCGATGGGCAGGATGCCTTGCTGGGCCAGCCGCTGCTGATGGTGCGCGTTGGCCACCGCGCCCACGCTGCCCCAGTAGCCCCAGTTCAGGACGAACGAGGGGAGGCCCTTCGCCTCACGCACCCACGCGCCAAACGCGTCCTGGAACGTGCTCCCCGCGGCGTAATTCGCCTGCCCCGCGTTGCCCCAGATGGACTGGCCCGAGGAGAAGAAGACCGCGCACTCCAGCGGCTCTCCCTCCAGCGCCGCGTGCA
>NZ_JBKGHJ010000271.1:0-11454 GCF_046520365.1 Corallococcus sp. 4LFB | reverse complement strand
CGCCGGGCGCCTGGGCGTTGGGCGTCCGCGCGGCCGGTGGCGCCACGGAAGGCGGGGGTGGCGGGGCGCGGGTGGAGCGCGCTGCGGTGGCGCGGTGTACTGCGCGAGGACCGGCAGGGCTTGTCCGGAGCCGGGCTGTGCAGTCGCCGCGTCGGGGAGTCCGGCGGGGACGAGCAGGGCTGCGAACACGAGCGCGTTCATAAGGGGTGCTCCCCAGGTAGGGGCGAAGCCAGCCCCCCGCCACGGTTCGCGCCCCTGGCGCTCCAGTGGACAACACAGCCGGGCGAGGAAGTGCTCAGCAGAGGATGGACAGACCTCCCGCGAGGGATTGGAGATCCGGGATGACCCTTACGGAGGCAGGGACATGCAAGGCATTGGGGTTTGGAGAGACATGGCGCGTCCTGGCGCGGGCGGTGGCGAGGGAAGCGCCAACGTGCGTCACGAGCGCCGTGCGGGCGTCTGTCTTGAAGGGAGGGCGTGCGTTCAGCACGCCACGACGGTCATGACGGCCAGGTCAGGGACCCGGGGATGAATCGGAGGACCGGCCGACTTCCGACGTGGGAACCAGGGTGCCGGAGTCCGCATCCATTGGCACCCGCGCTCCATCCGGCTCGCCATCCCGGAGGCGGCGGAGGATGCGGCCATCGCTTCCGACGGCGTACTGCGCGCCCGAGTGCAGCGCGAGGACGGTCAGGCCGCAGGCCTGGGGATCCTCATCGATCCGGACGAAGATGATCCCTTGCCGTTGAATGATCCGGTACTGCTGTGTCTCGCGCCGGTCGACGCATGGCGTGCTGGCATCTTGTGGACCCAGGAAGTCAGCGGCGGCGACGTCGATCGCGTGCACGATCCTGCCACTCAGCTCGACCGTGCCCCCATCCGCGCCCGCTTCCACGGCGGGCTGCTCGAAGAACTGGGGGAACTCGATGGACGTGTCATTCACCCACGCATCGCGCGTGGGCGTGGACCGCAGGCAGCCCGTGAGGAGCAACGCCGCCCACGCCACATTCGCGCCGCGCATCGTCACTGCGCCGGCAGCATGCCCAACCGCTGCTTCGCGGCGCGGTTCTGCGGGTCGAACCGGAGCGCTTCCTCCAGCCGGTCGCGGCCCTTCCGCGCATCACCCTGGAAGACGTACAGGTCCGCCAGCCGCACCAGCACGTCCGCGTTGTAGGGCTGCAGGTCCAACGCCTGCTCGAACTCGCGCGTCGCCGTGGTCACGTCCCGGCGGCGCATGGCCAGCTGCCCCAGCATCACGTGCGGCTGCACCAAGCCTCGCGTCTCCGGCTCCGTCACCAGGGCCTGCAACGCCGGCATCGCCCGCGTGTCCCCGAACGCCGCCAGCGTCAGCGCCGCGCCCTGCCGGACCCACAGCGAGCCGTCCTTGAGCAGCGGCACCAGGTCCTCTGTCGCCTCGCGCGCGTTCGCCGCGCCCAGCCCGTCGATGATGTCCGAGCGCAACGTGCTGTCCGTCGTGCCCTTCAACGCCGCCCGCAGCGCCGGCACCGCGTCGTGCTTGAACCTGCGCGCCAGGAACTTCGCCGCCGCGCCCCGCAGCGTGCCCGCCTCCGACGTGTCCGCCAGCACCGCCTCTAGCGCCCCACGGCTTCCCGCCGCCGTCTTCTCGTCGAACGCGTCCGCCAGCCGCAGCCGCCGCTGCTGCCGCGCCTCCGCCTTCGGCCACCACTTCACCAGCGAGGCCTGCATCGCGTCCGGCGTCTCCTTCGCGTGACAGGCATTGCACGCGTTGGGCACGTCATGCCGCGCCGTGTTCTGCGGCACCGGCACGTCCAGCGCGTGGTCCGCGAAGTGGTCCAGCACGCCCGACACCACCGGCGGCATGTGACACGCCAGGCAGTCCTGCGCCGCCGCCGCCTTGTGGTGCGTGTGCTTCTCCCCCTGCGCCACCACCTCCTGATGACAGCCCTGGCACGTCGTCGCGTTCACCGTCGCGCGCGCCGCCACCGGCTTCTGCTTCTTCACCTCGTTGGGCGCGCTCGCGTCGTGCGGCGCCGCGTGGCACGTCAGGCAGGTGGCCCCGCCCTGCAGGTGGCACTTGGACTGGATGAGCGCCTGGTACTCGAAGCTGGAGGTGCTGGGGCGCCCGTCGGCGAAGAAGTCCCCGGAGCGCTCGTTGCCCACCAGCAGCACCATGGGCTGGTAGCTCGCGTCGTAGCGCTGGCCGGGCCGGAAGCGGTGCTGCGCGTCCAGCATGGGGAACAGCGTGCGGCGCGGCCCGTGGCACTGCGCGCACACCGCGAAGCCCTCGTCCTTCGCCAGCTTCGCCGGCTGGATGATGTCCGCCGGCAGCTGCGACTCCGAGTGCCGCCCGCCGGGCCCGTGGCAGGACTCGCACGCGACGCCCGCGTCCGCGAACTTCGTCTCCCACTGGTGCGCCGCCCGGTCATAGCGCGCGTCCAGCCCCGTCACGTGACAGTCCAGGCACGCGTGCTGCGCGCTGCGGCGGAAGTTCGTCCAGAAGAACGGGTGGTCCGGCGACAGCGCGCCCTGCTTCTTCTCCGAGTAGTCCACCCACTCGCCCTTGCCCGTGACGTGGAAGTACACCGGCATCACCTGCCAGCGGCCGTCCGGCAGCAGCGTGATGGGGTCCTGCATCCGCTTGCCGCCCACCACCCACTGCACCGGCCACTCGCCCAGGTTCCCGTCCGCGCCCCGGGTGCGCATGAGGTACCTGCTCCCGTCGCGGCGCATCCACGCCTCGCTGGACTCGCCCTTGAAGTGCGTGTTCGCGGTGAACGTGCCCACCACGTACGGCTTCGTCGCGGGCGACAGCGCTCGCGCGTGCCAGTCGTGCTTCCAGCCAGCGTGCTGCTCCTCGTGGCAGTCCGCGCACACCTGCGAGCCGACGAAGTGATTCGCCGGCTTCGCGGCCGGCGCCTCCACCGTCTTCACCGGCACGGGCGCGGCGGTGCTCCCCGCGTCCACGGGTGGCGAGGGCGCCTGGGCCACCGGCGCGGACACCGCGGGCGCGGGCGGCGCGGAAGGGCGCAGCATGAAGAACAGACCCACCGCGAGAACCACCACCGCGAGGGCGACAAGGACAGGGCGAGAGGAGCGCATCCGGAAGGTGCCGCCCATGCTCCTCCCAAGCGCCTGGCGGCACAAGCGGCGCTCCGGGGGAGCCCGTCTCCTCCAGTGGACAACGACCTCCCAGGGAGGGCTGCGGTCCTTGCAAGCCCTGGTTTAAGGTCCGCTCCCAGCGAAGGGAGGCCTGTCCCATGCCCATGCGGTCCGTGAATGGAACCCGGCTCTACTACGAGGACACCGGTGGCGCCGGAGACGTGGTCCTCTTCAGCCACGGGCTCCTCTGGAGCACCCGGCTGTTCGACCCGCAGGTGGAGGCGCTGCGCGGGCGCTTCCGCTGCATCGCGTACGACCACCGGGGGCAGGGCCAGAGCGAAGTGCCGCCCGAGTCCGTCATCGACGTGGAGACGGTGTACGCGGACGCGGTGGCGCTCATCGAGTCCCTGGGCGTGGCGCCCGTCCACTTCGTGGGCCTGTCCATGGGCGGCTTCGTGGGCATGCGGCTGGCGGCGCGCAGGCCGGACCTGCTGCGCTCGCTGGTGCTCCTGGAGACGTCCGCCGACCCCGAGCCCCCCATGAACGTGCCGCGCTACACCGCGCTCAACCTCGTCGCGCGCTACGTGGGCCTGGGCCCCGTCGCCACGCCGGTGATGCGCATCATGTTCGGCACGTCGTTCCTCACCGACCCGGGCCGCGCGGAGGAGCGGGCGCTGTGGCGCGCGCGCCTGGTGGGCAACCGCCGCGACATCTACCGCGCCGTCAACGGCGTCATCAAACGCAAGCCCGTCGCGGACGAGCTGCCGCGCATCCGCACGCCCACGCTCGTCGTCGTGGGGGAAGAGGACCGCGCCACGGTGCCCGCCAGGTCGGAGCGCATCCACTCCCTCATCCCCGGCTCCAAGCTGGTGCGCCTGTCGCGCGGGGGCCACTCGTCCAGCGTGGAGGAGCCGGCGCTCGTCAACGCGGAGCTCGCCCCCTTCCTCACGCAGCACGCGTCCAACCAGGCCGCGCACGCCGGCTGACCCGCCGTTAGCCAGAAGCCCCAAGGAGGCTTTCCCATGCCAGTCGCCAAGTGGAACGGTGTCGTCCTCGCGAAGAGCGACACCTACGAGACCGTGGAGGGCAACATCTACTTCCCGCCGGACAGCCTGGTGCGCGAGCACTTCAAGCCCAGCGCCACGCACACCCACTGCCCCTGGAAGGGCGAGGCGAGCTACTACTCCGTGGAGGTGGACGGGAAGACGAACGCCGACGCCGCCTGGTACTACCCGGAGCCCAAGCCGGCCGCGTCCAACATCCAGGGGTACGTGGCCTTCTGGAAGGGCGTGACGGTGGATCGCTGACTCAGCGGCCCAGGAGGTACTTGCCCCAGCGCAGGCTGTTGCGCATCTGCGTGACGACGAAGGCGGGCACCCACTGGATGAGGTTGGCCTCCGGCTGCACGGCGTAGCCGTTCCACAGGTCGTCGTCGATGCGGTTGGGGTCCAGCGTCGTGGGGTAGGGCGCGGGCATGCCGCCGAAGCACTCCCCTCGCGCGAAGAAGAGGTCCCACAGCGTGGCGGCCTCCGCGTGGTTGTCCGCGATGAGGCGCGAGTCCACGCCCAGGAGCGAGCCCACCAGCTTCCAGAAGTAGTACCAGCGCTGCTCGTTGTACTCGTAGTTCTTGTCCACCCACGCCTGCGCGACGATGTACGAGAACGTCAGCAGCGTGAACGCGACGGCGCTCTGGTTGTAGCAACGCCGCCCCGTGTAGCCGGACCGGTAGTGGGCCAGCGCGGAGTTGTGCATCTGCGCCAGCAGCAGCGTCGTGGCCAGCGTGCGCGTGCTGTAGAGGCTGCCCCAGCCCATGTTCATGTTGCCGTAGAGGATGCGCAGCATGATCTGCGCGGTATCGATGACCCGGCGGGACACGATGGCGCTGAGCTTGCTGTGCGGGCGCTGCTCGAACAGCGACGACACGTCCTTGTGGTAGTACGTGGCCTTGAAGGACACGCCCGCCAGCTGGTTGACGGACGTGGCCTGGAAGAAGACGTAGAAGGCCTCGTCGCGCGCGGCCTCGAAGTCGCGCAGGAACTGCGCGGAGGCGCCCACGCCCGTCACCGCCTGGGTGGCCACCGAGTGCGCCGGTCCGTACATCACCTGCGCGATGCGGTGGTCGCTGTACGTGTTGCCCCAGAAGCCCTCGATGGCGGAGAAGGCCTTCAGCGCGGGGCGCCACGCGGTGCCGTTCACGCCGGGCGTCTCGCGGACGTGCTTCTTCCAGTGCAGCCGCAGGTCCTCCATGAACCGCGGCTCCGCCGCGCTCATGATGCCGTACAGGCTGTTCGCGGCGTTGAGCGGGTCGCCCAGGATGGCGTCCAGGTTCTGGCCACGGAAGGTGAAGGGCATGGGCGGGCTCCGGTGGGATGTGCCGGCGCAGTCTAGGGAACTGTTAAGCCTGTAACAAACCGCCTGGCCTGGAAAACCCGACACGTAGGGGATGTGACGGGGCGGGGCGGGACGGGGCTTCGTGGGCGACGGGAAGCGGCGATGCTGGGGCTTTTCGCGGGGCGTGGCCCGCGCGGAGGAGCGGAGCCTTGGCGACGGTGTCCCTGCAGGGCGTGCGCAAGGTGTACCGGGGTGGGGTGGCGGCGGTGAAGGGCGTGACGCTGGACATCGCGGACGGCGAGTTCGTGTCGCTGGTGGGCCCGTCCGGGTGCGGCAAGTCCACGACGTTGAACCTCATCGCCGGGCTGGAGGAGCTGTCCGGCGGCGAGCTGCGCATTGACGGGCAATTGGTGAACGACCTGTCCCCGCGCGAGCGCGACATCGCGATGGTGTTCCAGAGCTACGCGCTCTACCCGCACCTGGACGTGGCGGGGAACCTGGCGTTCCCGCTGAAGGTGGCGGGCCTGGACGCGAAGGACGTCGAGGCGCGCGTGCGCGAGGTGTCCGGGGTGCTGGGGCTGGAGGCGCTGCTGGCGCGCCGGCCGAAGGAGCTGTCGGGCGGACAGCGGCAGCGGGTGGCGCTGGGGCGCGCGCTGGTGCGCAGGCCCAAGGTGTTCCTCTTCGACGAGCCCCTGTCCAACCTGGACGCGGCGCTGCGCACGCAGATGCGCGGCGAAATCAAGAAGCTGCACGAACAGCTCAAGGCCACGTTCATCTACGTCACGCACGACCAGGCGGAGGCGATGACGCTGTCGGACCGCGTGGTGGTGATGAGCCAGGGCGAGGTGCAGCAGGTGGCCCCGCCGCGCGAGCTGTACGACGCGCCGGCGAACCTCTTCGTGGCGGGCTTCTTCGGCTCGCCGCGCATCAACCTGGTGAAGCCCCAGACGCTGGGCCTGTCGGAGGGTGACGCGGTGCTGGGCCTGAGGCCGGAGCACCTCCAGGTGGGGCAGGGCCCGCTTCCGCCGGACGCGCGCGAGGGGCGCGTGTACCTGGTGGAGCCCATGGGCGCGGAGGTCTGGGTGACGGTGGAGTCAGGCGGAGAGCGCCTGGTGGCGCGGGCGCCCGGGGACTTCCGCGCCGCGAGCGGGGACCCGGTGTGGCTGCGCCACGACGCGCGGTTCCTGCGCCGGTTCGACGCGAGGACGGGCCTCGCGGTGTGAGGTCAGGGACGGAGCCGCAGCCGGGCTTCCGCCAGGATGCGCGCGCCTTCGCGCGCCACGCGAGCAGCTTCCGCCGCGAGGGACAAGGGCCTCATCCGGGCTCCGGACGGTGCGCACGCAGCTCGCGCACGGTGGCGCCCTGCTCGTCGATGACCTGGAGCGCGCCGCCCGACGTCTCCACCCGGGCCTGTCCATTGTAGAAGGGCTCCACGGTGGCGAAGCGGTGGGGATAGAGGGCATCCCCTGCCGCATCGATGTGATGCCAGCCACCCGCATCCCGCGCGCGCGCGAAGCCCTTGTGGAAGACATCCAGGTCTAGGAACCGGCGCCCATTCAGGGGCCGACCCCGCTTGTCGATGTGCAGGTGGAGGCCAGAGGTCTCCTGCACCACCGCGAAGCCTTCCCGGAAGTCTCCCGCATAGGCGTACCGCTCCGCATAGACAGCGTCCCCCTGGCCGTCGATGTGGAAGTACCGGCCGTCCTTCGCCCTGACAGGACATCGCCCGTCCTGGAAGTTGCCGCACCAGGCCTGGCGCTGGGACGTGAGCTCCTGCCCATCCACGCGCAGGTGGAACGCCCCCTCAGGATCCACGACCGCCGCGAGCCCTTCATAAAACCCAAACGTCCGCGTGAAACGGCGGGGCGAGAGCGCGTTCCCTCGCAGGTCGATGTGGAACGCCCCAGACGCATCCCGGACGGCCGCGAGTCCAGGCTCGTGAAAGGAGAGGACCTCGGTGAAGCGCGCGGCATAGAGGGGCCTGCCCTCCAGGAGGTGATGCGTCCTGTCGGGTGAAACCCGCGTATGGGTCCAGGGCCTCAAGGGAGCTCCTTCACCGGCTGGCGCATGTTGCAGCCACGGCACAGCGGATGGTCCTGGTAGCCGGTCAGCAACCGTTGATAGGCCGGACCTGTCCACACCTCCTGGATGCCCACCGCGTTCAGGTTGCCCAGGTTCCCCAAGGTCCGCCGCTCCTTGTCCGGAGCGCAGCACGGGTCGAAGCGGCCCACGGCACTCACCCAGGCCTCCTTCCCCAGGAAGGGGCAGCGCGCTCCCGGGGCCAGGTCCGTGACGGCCTCTGCTCCCAGGGGGAGGATGTTCTCCAGGAGGACCTTGCTCCCATCCGGCCGCCGGCACGTTTCCGCGGCGTCGTGGGCCTGCTGGACGGCCGCGTTCCAGCGCTGGATGGCGGCGGCGTCGCGTCTCATGGACAGGGGCTGGATGGCGGCGAAATGGGCCCAGAGGTGATGGCCCTTCACGCGGTCGACCCCCAGCCCCGCCGCGAGCCGAACGATGTCCGCCAGTTCGCCCACGTTCGACTCCAGGAAGGTGAGCTGGAGCGTCACCCGGCAGCGATGGCCCCCCTGGAGGGCATGCGCATCGCGCTCGGCCAGGAACTGGCGGAGGTTCTCCAGGACCTGCTCCCAGCGTGTCCCGGGCATCACCGCTTCGTGGGTCCGCTGGGTGGCGCCGTTCCACGACACCTTCACGTCGGAGGTGATGGGGACCAGCCGGCGCGCCCATGCGCGGGCTCCGCGCCTGGGGAACGTCCCGTTGGTGGTGAGGTTCAGCCACACCCCGTGAGCCATGCACAGGTCGATGATGTCGTCGAAGTGGGGGTAGAGCAGCGGCTCCCCCATGGTGGACGGAATGATTTCCCGCAGGGGGGTGCCGTCACTGTCCGCCATGACCCGGCGCAGCAGCTCCAGGGGCATGCGGCGCTTCGGCTGGCCGGCTTCCCGGCGCAGGCGCTGGGTGTCGCTGTGGGGCGAGTGGTCCTCGCACATGATGCAGTGCAGGTTGCAGTCGTCCGGGTTGGTGTCGAAGGTGATGCGCCAGGGGCCGGGCCGGGCGGGGGGACGGCTGGCGCGACGTTGCCGGATGGCGCGTGCGTACAGCGCCTCCACGGCCTCCACGTGGGCCTGCATCCCCTGCACGTCGCCGCCTTCACCCTGGAGGTGGCCGCGACTTCCCAGGCGAACCGCCAGCTCCGGGGCGTCCACCAGCTGCTGCATGGCCTGGGCAAGCGCCTCGGGGGAGCGATGGGCGAAGAGCAGTCCGTTCTCTCCGTCCCGGACGTACTCGCGCATGCCTCCCGCGTCCGCGGTGATGACGGGCACTCGTGCCTGGAGTGCTTCGTGGATGACCAGCGGCGAGTTCTCCACCCAGATGGAGGGCACGACGATGGCATCGACGTGGTTGAACACGTCGCGGACGATGTCCGCGTTGCGGTACTCGGGAAGCCACTCCACACGGGAGTGGGCGTCCCCGGGAAGGGCGCGGGCCAGTGCCTTGAGGGTCTCCGTGTGTTCTCCGCGAGGCCGTCCCCAGATTTTCAGCCTGGCCCTGCCGCGGACCTGCCCGAAGGCCTGGATGAGGTGATGGATGCCCTTGGCCGGGATGTGGGTGCCGATATAGCCGAAGACGACGTCGGGCTCGGGAGTCCGCTGCCGGTGGCGCAGGCGCTCCACGTCGAAGCCGTAGTCCAGATACACCGCCCTGCCGGTGGGCAGCCCGAAGTCCCGCTGGAAGCGCTCCAGCAGGTAGCGCGAGGGCGCGATGAAGAGGTCCACGTGCTCCATCATCCGGCGCACATGCGCCATCCGGTCGTGGACCCACTGGCTCCAGTAGGAGACGTCTCCCTCGCGGGTCTCGGGGGAGCCGGAGAAGTAGCGCGCGTAGCAGCGCTCGGCGCACTTCCGGTCCTCCTGGCCTGAACAGGCGGACCACGGCTCCTTGGAGGGCTCGGGATGCATCTGCAGGAACTGCCCCCGAGGGCACATGAGCCAGTAGTCGTGCAGGGTGAAGACGATGGGAATGCCACGGGCGGCACCCACCTCCAGCAGGGACGTGGACAGGTGGTTCAGATGGCCCACGTGGATGACGTGGGGACGGAAGCCGTCCAGCACCTCGGCGAAGCGTTGGTCCACCCCTTCGTGCCGGTAGCGGTCACGGCTGTTGGGCAGGTTGACCAGATGGAGCAGGACCCGGGGATCATCCGGGTCGCGCTCCTGGGTCAGCGCGTAGTCCGGGAGAAATGGATCCTCGCGGCGGGTGAAGACCTGGACCTCGTGCCGGCTCGACAGACCTTGCGAAAGCGCCTGGGTATACACCTCCGAGCCTGCATTGAAGCGCATGGGATAGCCGTGGATGACTTGAAGGACTCGCATGAAAGGGCCCGGGTGCCATGGCCCCGGCCATGACACGTGTTGGGTTGAGAGGGTTTGGAGGGGCGCGGCACGGCTTCGCCTGCTTGCGCGAAGCCGTGCCGTGCGGAGGGGTGTCCGGGCCGCTACTTCAATGCGGGTTGGGAGGGCTGGGGAGCCTGGGGCTTCGGTTCATCCGCTTCCTCCGTGGAGGGACGACCCGCTTCGCCACGGGATTGCCAGTACGCGTCATCCTCGGGATTGAGTTGACGCGAACGGTTGTCGAGATCGGCCTGCGAGGGGGGATGCTGCGTCGAGGACCTGCGCATGGGCAACTCCAGGTGTCGGATTTGCCGGCGGTGCATCGTGGTCATGCCGGATTCAACGGCCAACAAAGCCTCCGTCCGGACGGACGGCCACGGACCAACGTGGTGATTCCTGGCTGGGTTGGGTTTCTTCAGGACTTCAGGAAAAGCCTACACAGGCGGGTCGCGCGTCGCAACCCGGCCTTCGTGTCTGATATTGAATTGGAGAGGAGGGTGTCAGGCGTACACCTGTTCGCTCTCCACGACGGGCTCCAGGCGGCGCTGGAGTGCGGCCAGCCGGTCGTAGCGCTGGCGCAGCGCTTCCTTGAACTCGCGTTGATCCGCGTGGGCGATTTCATCCAGCAGCGTGTGCAGCGAGGAGTCCACGGCGTCCTTCAGCACGCGCGACTCGTCGTTCGACAGTTCCAGCAACATGGGGGCCTCCTGCGTCAACGTTAGGCACCGCGCACCGGGGCCGCGCGCGGGGCCGGCTCCCGGCCTGGACGAAGGCGGCCCGAGGGCCCACCGGGCTGCCTGCCACGGCGCGCACGACGGCGGGAGCGACCCCATTCTTGGTGAGGACCCCATGAGCGCGAGGAGCGACGCGATGATTCACGCGGGAGAGGTTCGCGAGGGCATGTCGGTGCGCACCGCCGACGGACAGCGGCTGGGCCGGGTGGCGGGCGTGGGCGACACGCACTTCGAATTGGAGCAGGGCCTGGTGCCCATTCCCCGGCGCGACTACCTGGTCGAGTACGGCGACGTGGAGGCCGTGCGCGGGGATGAGGTCCTGCTCAAGCCGGCGGACCATTCCCAGCTCACGCTGGAGGAGGACGACGACGGCGGCGCCCTGCCGCCGCGCCACAGCGAGGGCCTGGAAGCCGAGCCCACGAACGACCCCGTGGGTCCCCCGCGGCACTAGCGCGGCCCACCCGGAGGACAGGGCAAGGCCCTGGAATCACAGGGTCTTGCGCGGGCCGGGGTGTCAGACCGGCGCGGTAGACGAACCCCTCGGCCAGACGTCCCGGTGGGGTCATGCGACGGTTTTCGACATCTTGCGTCACGATGCTGTGGTTGGGGGTGGTGTTCGCGTGCGGTCCCGCGCCGCGAGCGGATGCGGGCAGCGTGGAGTCCCCGGTACCGGGCGTGCTGTCCACGCCCCGGCGGCTCTTGCCCTACGTCGCGCTGGAGGACGGGCGGGTGCTGGCGGCGGGAGGGCACGACGGCGGCCGCACGCTGGGCAGCTGTGAGGTCTTCGACCCGGACACGGGGCGGTGGCGGTCCACGGGGGCGCTGCGCACGGCGCGGCGCAACCACGCGGCGGTGCGGCTGCTGGATGGGCGCGTGCTGGTGGTGGGCGGCTCCAACGG
>NZ_JBKGHJ010000270.1:0-11458 GCF_046520365.1 Corallococcus sp. 4LFB | reverse complement strand
TGCGCCGCGTGCGGGAGCGCTTCCCGTCCGCCACCCCTTCGTCGTCACGGCCTTCCCGGAGGCCCTGCCCGGGGACTTCGAGGGCCGGTGCGTCCAGAAGCCCTTCGACACCGGGGCGCTGCTCGCCGCGCTCGAGCAGGTGCATGGAGGCGGCGCGTGACGGCGCCGGGCGGCGCGGGGGAGCGGCCCCGGGTGCTGGTGGTGGATGACAACGCGGCCCTCGCGGACAACATGAAGGAGCTGCTGGAGGACCAGGGCTACCAGGTCTCCGTCGCGACGAGCTGCGCGGGGCGCTGGAGCGGGCGCCGGCGGGCTTCGACGTGGCCCTGGTGGACATCCGGCTGCCGGACGGCGAGGGCACGCGGCTGGCCCCCCGGCTCAAGGCGCTGGTGCCGGACGGGGAGGTGGTGCTGCTCACCGGCCTGGGCATGCTGGAGGCGGCGGTGGCCGCGGTGCACGCGGCGCGTGCGCGTACCTGCTCAAGCCTGCGCCACCCCGGAGCTGCTGGTGACGCTGGAGCAGGCGCTGCGCCAGGTGCGGCTGCACCGCGAGAAGCAGGTGCTGGCCCGGCGGGCGCAGGTGACGGAGAAGCTGGCCGCGGTGGGCACGCTGACCGCGGGGCTGACGCACGAAATCCGCAACCCCCTCAACGCCGCCGTCCTGCAGCTCACCGTCCTGGAGCGCCGGGTGCGCAGGCTGGAGGAGGCCGCGCAGGGGCCGCTGCTGGAGCCGCTCCTGCTGGTGCGCGATGAGATCCGCCGCCTGGATCACATCCTCGAGGACTTCCTCCAGTTCGCCCGCCCGCGCGAGTTCAGGTCGGCCGCCGTGGCGGTGGCGCCGCTGTTCGAGCGCGTGGGCGGCCTGCTGGCCTGGCAGGCCGAGCAGCGCGGCGTGGCGCTGGAGGTGGAGCCGCCGGAGGGCCTGGAGGTGTGGGGGGAGGAGGAGCGGCTGCGGCAGGTGCTGCTGAACCTGGCGCTCAACGCGCTGGAGGCGACGCCGCCGGGAGGACGGGTGCGCTTCAGCGCGAGCGCGCACGGCGGGGACGTGGCGCTGTGCGTGGACGACAACGGGCCGGGCGTGCCGGAGGACGTGCGCGGGCGCTCTTCGAGCCCTTCTTCACGACGAAGGCGAGCGGCAGCGGGCTGGGCCTCTCCATCGTGCACGCCATCGTCACGCAGCACGGCGGCACCCTCCAGGTGGAGGACGGGCCGCTGGGCGGCGCGCGCTTCACCGTGCGCGTGCCCGCGGCGAAGCTGGAGGGGTGACTCCCGCGGGCTGGAGCGTGTCTGTGATTGGATAAAGGAGATTCCAGGCAAGGTCAGACAGTGCTGTCTCAGTCCGCGAGCGTGTTTTTCCCAGGCCGCGAGAACGTCCGCCCGGGGGGCGAAACACGTCGCGGAGACAGGGGTGATTGTCTATAGACGCCGCGCCGTCTGGAGGCGTCACTGAAGCGCTCGCACCGCAAGGTCTTCCCCACACACTCCTTGACCTGGTTCCTGGCGGGGCTGGCCCTGCTCTACGTCGAGGCCGCGGCGCTCCTGGACCCCCTGGGCGTGCCCCTGCTCCCGCACCGGATGATCCAGGACGTGCTGCGCAGCCCGTTCGGCTTCTCCCTGCTGCTGCTGGGCATCCCCTGCTGCATCTACGTCCTCGGGTGGCGGGCCGGGGACCTCTTCGCCTGGCTGCGGGCGCCGCACGCGCTGACGGTGGATGAAGACGGGCTGCGCGCCGGCACCCCGCGGATCCGGTGGCGGGACGTGCGGGAAATCGTCGAACAGCACGCGCACGACCGCCTCATCCTGCGCCACGCGGGCGGGACGCTCCGGCTGCGGCTGGACCTGTGGAGCGACGCGGGCGCGCTGCGCGAGGCCGTGCTGGGGCAGGTCGTCTCGCGCCTGCTGGAGCGCGTGAGCCTCCAGGTCTCCGCCGGGCAGCCGGTGCGCTTCGGGCCGCTGACGCTGGGCGACGCGGGGCTCACCCACCGGGGACGGCTCTGGCGCTGGGACGACATCGAGAGCATCCGCCTCCAGGACGAGGTGGACCTGGGCTTCGCGTCCCGCGAGCTGATCATCGTCGCCCAGGGCAGGACCCGGAAGTTCGACGAAGCGAAGGTCATCAACGCGCCAGTCCTGCTGGCCTACCTGTCAGACCGGCTGGCCGGCTGACGCACCCACGGACATCCAACATGGAAATCTACCGCTCCCCCCAGTCCAGGAAGCAGGCGGAGCAGCCGCGCGGCATCTACTACTCGCGGCTCAAGCTCATCTCCGGCGTGGTCATCTGGACGCTGGCCACGGTCTTCTTCGGCGTGCTCACCTGGCAGTCGCTCCCCAAGAGCAACGTCTGGATCTTCGTGGCGTTCATCACCCTGGCCTCGGCCTGGATGTTCTTCAACTGCGTCACGGCGCTGGGCAGGCTGGACAGGCCCGTGCTGCTCATCGGCCGGGACGGCATCCGCTTCCCGGACGGCGTGCTCATCGCCTGGGAGGACATGCAGGAGAACCTCTACGTGGACCAGTCCTACATGGGGCTCCCGGTCCTCAAGATGGTGCGGATCAAGACCACGCTCGCGAAGCCCCGCGTCAAGAAGATGCGGGTCTCCGCGCTCGCCATGGACAGCGACGAGTACATGGCGCTCTGCGACAGCTACAGCCAGGGCGGCGGCGCTCCCGCCACGCGCTGAGGTGACTCCGGCGCGGGCGTCAGGCCGACGGTCCGCGTCTTGCCGCCCTTGTCCACCTCCAGCTTGAGGCGCGGGGTCCCCTGGGCGTCGTGGAGCACGATGCTCGCCACGCGAAGCTGGATGCCGCTCCCGCCCCGGTCCCCCGGGGGACGCAATGCTTCCGTCATGGGTGCGTCATGCGCTGGGCGCTACGCGGGCAGCGAGCCCTGGCCGGTGGCCAGCGTGTTCATGAAGGACTTCACCTTCTGCACGTAGGTGGCGTCGCCGGTGCCGGCGGGGATGGCGTCCGGGTTGCTCTTGTCCACGCCGTTGGGGCCGGAGTTGTAGGCGCGCAGGGCCAGCTCATCGCTGCCGAACTGCTCCTTCATGTCCTTCATGTAGAAGGCGCCCGCGAGGATGTTGGTCTCCGGGTCGGAGAGGTCCTTGCCCTGGAGCTCCGGGTGCTTCGCCTGCAGCTCCCCGTAGGTGTTGGGGTTGACCTGCATCAGGCCGGTGTCCGTCAGGCCGTTGCCGCCGTTGGTGGAGACGGCCTCCAGGTTGCCGCGTGACTCCTGCCAGATTTGCGCGGCCAGCATCTCCGCCGGCATGCCCGTCTTGGCGGATGCGGACTCGATGGCGCCCCGGAACTTCTCCAGCCCCGCGGGCAGGTTGCCGCCCAGCTTCGAGCCCCCCGTGGACGACGCCTGCTGAGACGCCCCCGGCCCCACGACGCCGGTGTTGCCGTTGAGCGCCACGGGAGGACGCGACGAATCCGCGGGCGTGAAGCTGCTGTCGGAGAACGGCGGCGAACCCGAGCCGGACTTCCCACCCTGCGCGCCCTGCGCACCGGAGGCGCCCTGCGCACCGGAGAGCCCCCGCGCGCCGCCCGCCGCCTGCGCCACCAGCTGGACGATGGAGCTCAGCGCCGACAGCGTGTCCTGCAACAGCTTGCCCAGCTCCGCGCTCTTGCTGGAGCCAACGTCGAAGCCGTCCTGCTGGAGCCTCTCCACGCCCGGGGTGCGCCGCTTCATGCCCATGGGCCCGGAGGCGAGCCCCTCCACACCGCCGCCCTGGAGGTTGGCGGGACGGCAGGGGGCGGCGTCCTGCACCGGCATGCGGGACACGGGAGTGGAGGCGCTGCGAAGGGGCGAGAGGGCCATGGTGGGGGTTCCTCGAAAGGGATGGGGGTTTCCGGTTGAAGCGACACGGGAGCCCATAGCAGCGGCTGTGCCAGCCCCGTCCGGCCGGGCATCCGCTGGCAACCCACGGATTTCACGGGCAGGCGCCGGTGGCCGCCGGGAGCACGGCTGGTGACTCCCGTCACCGGCCGATGCCCACCGTCATCACCCGGACCCGCGGCGCGGGGGCACTGCCCGGGCGACACGGCGGATTCGGGCCTGCTCCGGGGAAGGCGCACGGTGAAGGTGGTGCCCTCCTTGAGGGTGGAGGTGACGGCGACGGTGCCGCCGTGGGCCTCCACCAGCTGCTTCACGATGTAGAGCCCCAGGCCCACGCTGCGGCCGGTGGAGTCCACCTCCGAGGTCGCGCGCTGGAGGGGCTCGAAGATGCCCGGCAGCTTTTAGGGAGGGATGGTCGGGCCCGGGTTGTGGACGGACAGGCACACCCATTCTCCGTCGCCCCGGGTCTTCACCTGCACCGGGCTGGGGTCAGGGCTGAACTTGAGGGCGTTGGTCACCAGGTTCTGCACCACCTGCGCCAGCCGCTCGGGGTCCCAGTGTCCGCTCGCATCGCCCCGCTCCTGCACCCGCAGGGTCCGGCCGGGGTGGGCCGCGTCCACCTGATCCAGCACCTGCCGCGCCACCTGGTGCAGGTCCGCGGCGCGGGGCGCGATGGGGATGCCTCCGCCCAGCCGCGCCCGGGTGAAGTCCAGCAGGTCCCCGACGAGGTGGGCCGCGCGGTGGACGGCGGACTGGATGCGCAGCACGGACTGGGCGCTGCGCGCATCGAGTTCCTCGCGGCGGGCCATGGCGCTCACCGTCAGGTGGATGGCGTTGAGCGGGGTGCGCAGGTCATGACTGACGATGCCGATGAGCTGCTGTTCGAAGTCGACGCGGTCCTGGAGCTGCCGGGCCAGGGCCTCCGCGCGCTGGTGCGCCCTCACCGTGTCCGTGGCGTCCCAGGACACCCCCATGAAGCCCTCCACGGTGCCATCCGGGCCCCGCATGGGCACGTGCGTGAAGTTGAAGTAGCGCTCCACCCGCTCGCCCGTGTCTCGGCGGGTGAACTGGCAGCGCTCCTCGGTGAAGGTGCGGGACTCCCCCTGCTGGAAGACGGGGTCACAGGTCCTCGCGATGACGGCCGGCCCCAGCTCCTCCGGGAGCACCTCGAGGAAGGGCCTGCCCAGCACCTCCTGTCGCTCCCGCTCCCAGAAGCGGCGCTGGACGGGGTTGGCGTATTGGATGACGTGGCAGGGGCCCCGGAAGATGGCGATGCCCACCGGGGCCTGCTCGAAGATGGCATAGAGCTTCCTGTGCTCGGCTGCCGCTTCGGCGTGGGCCGCCCGCTCCCGGGCAAGCAGGACCGCCCGCTCCTCCTCCGCCTGCTTGCGCGCGGTGATGTCCTGCGTGACCTTCACGAACCCGCAGGGGTGGTCCGTGTCGTCGCGCAGCAGCCACAGGTCCACCTCGGCGATGAAGCGGCTCCCGTCCTTGCGCAGCCGTGGTCCCTCACCCCGGAAGTGTCCCGTCTGGAGGGCCTCCCGCAGCTCCGCCTCCGGAAACCCCTGCTGGCGGGAGTCCTCGGGGAAGAGCATGCGGAAGTGTTGTCCCAGGACCTCGTCGGCGCGCCAGCCCTTGATGTGCTCGGCGCCTGGGTTCCAGCTGATGATGTGCCCTTGGAGGTCGATGCCGAAGATGGCGCGGTCCTTCGCGCTCTGGACCAGGAAGCGGAAGAGCACATCGGTGTTCGGCCCGGCGTGGGTGCACTCCTTGCGTGCCACGGTCCCTCCCGGTCTTGAAACACGCGGACCGCGAACCTCCGTTCCGCGCGTTTCAGGGAGCGGCCGCGCCGGGCCCCGTCCGGCCGGGCACCCTCACGGCTCCGGGCGGGCCTTTGGCAATCCCAGACGCAGAAGGCCCTCCACGGTGGCGACCGTGAGTTGTTGGCCTTCAATCCCACACGATCTGGTCGAAGAGCGCGCGCAGCCGGGCGCCTCGGGCGGGGTGCAGGTGCGTCACCCAGGAAATCCTTCCGAGCAGGTGCGCGCGGAAGTCGGGATGGCCGTGGGTGTTCTGGCTGGCCGGCCCCCGGGTGCGGCAAAGGTGCAGGATGGCTTTCAGCCGGTCATGGTCCGTGCGGCGGAGGGCGGGGTGCTCATTCACCACCACGCCCGCGAGCCACTGCTGGTGGCCCTGGAACATCACCCGCGTCTTCTCCTCGCGCACGGTGAAGCCCTCGTCGCGCACGATGCGGCGCACGCACTGGAGCAGGCGGCGGGCGCTCCTGCCCAGGGCTTCACCTCCCGAGAACGCCAGGTCATCCGCGTAGCGCGTGTAACGCGCGCCCAGCGCCCTGGCGAGCGCGGAGAGCCGGACGTCGAGCCGGTACGCGGCGAGATTGGCGAGCGCGGGCGACGTTGGCGCTCCCTGCGGCAGGTGACGCGACCCCAGCCTCCGCGCCAGCCGCCAGCGCGTGTCCACCTCCCGGGCGCTGCCTGCCTTCCGGGCCTTGGCGACCACCGCCCCCGGCGTCCGGTTCGTGCAGAGCCCCGCGAGCGCCCCCGCCACTCCATCCGGATACCCGGCGGCACGGAACACGCCCCAGACCCTGGGCGGCCGCACGGAGAGGAAGAAGTCCTCCAGGTCCAGCCGCACGACGACGCTCTGCCCTATGTGCGGTTCCACGAAGCCGCGGATCCCCCGGCCCCGGACGAACCCGTGCGCCGCTTCGTGCGGGGGAATCAGGTCCAGGATGCCGTGAAGCACCTTGCGCTGAAGCCTCGCGAGCGCTTCGCCGGGCTGCTCCAGGAGCCGCTCACCGCCGCTGCGTTTGGGTATCCACGTGTAGCGATAGCGCCGCCAGCGCCCTGGCGAAGTCGTGTGCTCCAGGCCCGCCCCGTCCGCGAGCCAGTCCAACTGGGCGCTCGTCAGCTTCAGCCAGTCCGCGAGGTCCGCCTGGGTGGGCAGGGCTGGAACGGGCCACGGTTGGCGCCCCATCTGCGGGGCCGCTGAAATCCAGCGCGACAGCCGCACCGGCGCCGTGGGATTCGCGCAGGCCTGCCTGAACGCAGGCCGTGTCGCGAGCAGCTCCGCGAGCAGCTCCAGCCGGTCGTGCGGTGGCCGGGGAAAGAACCTCAGCGTGCTCCTCGCGAGCGACACGAGCCACGGGAACCGGCCGCCCACGACCTCGGCCCCGTTCGCGACCAGGCCGGAGACCTTCCAGGGGGCCGCGAGGAAGGCGGACGCGAGCGCCCTCGCCACCACGTTCCGGTCGCTCATGCGCCACGCATCCGCCATGCGGCGGCCCGGTCCCACCTGTCCCGTCTGGCGTGGCCAGCGTCGCGGCTTGCCGCGAGGTCGGCCATGCGTGGGGAAGTGCTCCTTGAGATGATTCCCCGGGGGTACCCCGGAGAGGCAGGGGACCGTGTCTCCACGGACCGTCTACCCGCTGGGTTTCCAGACCGCCGCATGACGCGAGGAACCGTACAGGGCGCCGGGGCCCGGGTCGAGCCGGGACGCCTTCGCGGCCCCTCGCCCGGTCAGCCCTGCGCCGTGGGACGGACAATCACCTCGCCCACGTCCACGTCGGCGGGCTGCTCGATGGCGAAGGCCATGGCCCGGGCAATCGCATCCGGCGCGATGGCGATCTTCTCCAACGTCTCCGCGAACCGCGCACGGGTCTCCGGATCCTTCACGTGCTCGAGGAAGTTCGTCCGGGTCATCCCCGGTGAGATGACCGTCACCCGCAGCGCGGCGCCCGCCTCCTGCCGCAAGCCTTCGGAGATGGCGCGCACGGCATGCTTCGTCCCGGCGTAGACCGCCTGGCCGGGCACGATCCGGTGCGCCGCGGTGGACGCGGTGTGGATGAAGTGCCCGGAGCCCTGCTTGCGGAAGACGGGCAGGGCGGCGGCAATGCCATACAGCACGCCCTTGATGTTGGTGTCGACCAGCGCCTCCCAGTCGTCGACGCGCAGCTCGTCCAGGGGCGAAGTGGCGAGGCTGCCCGCATTGCTGACGAGGACGTCCAGCCTGCCGTATCGCTCGCAGGCCAGCCGGACGAGCCCCGCCACGTCCTCGCGCCGGGTCACGTCCGTCCGTGCAGGGAGGGCTTGCCCGCCTGCCTTCGTGATGCGCTCCACCAGCGGCTCCAGCCGCTCCAGCCTGCGCGCGCCGAGGACGACCTTCGCCCCGCGCCCGGCGAGCAGCAGCGCCGCCGCCTCGCCAATGCCGCTGCTGGCTCCGGTGATGGCAATGACCTTGTCCTGGATGCCTGTCATGACGCCTTCCTGCCCGGCGGGGTGAGGGGATGGCCGGGATTCCCCTCCAGGCCTACCCGGCCGGAGCCACGCCGGGCTTGGACGTTGTTGTCATGCCGAGCAGGTCCACTTCGCCCAGGCCAGCGCAGTTGCCGGCGTTAGGATCCCGCCGTGCCCGCTCTCCATCGCGACGCCCGGGATGGCCCGCTGTCCGTCCAGACCTTCCTGTTCCCGGAGCTGCCGGGAGTACAGCTGGTGCGCTTCAGGACGGATGGCCGGCTGTTGCGCTCCGTGAAGGAGCGCTTCTCGGTGACGCTGACGCAGCGGGGCCTTTCGGAGTGGTGGGGCCGCGGCCGGGTCCACGCCTCCACGCCCCGGACGGTCGACCTCAAGCAGCTGGGCGAAGTGCACCGGGACCTGCGCCGCGATGGGCCCGCCCGGTTCCAGTCGGTCGCCTTCGACGAGTCACTCGTCAGCGAAGCCCGCGAGGCCCTGGGCGCTCCGGCCTCCGCCCGTCTCCGCCACCTCCAGCTCGAACGGGAGCAGCCCACGGCGTCCGCCTTCGTGCGCCTCCACGCGCTGCTGGACGAAAGCCTGGCGGGACGGTCCAGCGCCCTGGAGCTCCAGGCGGCCCTGGCCGAAGCCCTCTCCGCCCTGGTGGAATGCCTGGGGCACCCGGACGCGCAAGAGCGGCGCTACCGCTGGCCTGTCCGGCGCGTGGTGGAGGCGCTGCACGAGGCCATCCCGGAGGGCATCACGCTGGAGTCGCTGGCCCGTCAGGTGGGCTGGAACCGCTTCCACCTGTGCCGAGCCTTCCGCGAGGCGCTGGGCATGCCTCCCCACGCGTACCTCACCCACCTGCGCATCTCGCGGGCCCGGCGGCTGCTGTCCCAGGGGCAGCCGCCTTCGGAGGTCGCGCTCCAGGTCGGGCTCTATGACCAGAGCCTGCTCAACCGGCACTTCAAGCGCATCGTCGGCATCACCCCGGGGCAGTTCGTGCGCGCCGTCCGGTGAGGCGCCCTTCAACCTCCTTGAGGCTGACGGAAGACCGCTTCGATGTTGTTGCCGTCCGGGTCGAGCACGAAGGCGGCGTAGTAGCCGGCGGGATAGCCTGATTCGACGCCGCGCAGCCCGGGAGCGCCGTTGTCGGTTCCTCCCGCCGCCACCGCGGCCGCGTGGAAGGCGTCGACCTGGGCGCGGCTCGTGGCGGCGAAGGCCGTGTGTTGCTTCACGCTGTGCGGATGGAAGCGGTCGATCCAGAAGATGGGGTACTCCCGGCCGTAGCCAATGCCATCCGCTCCGCTGTCCGAGGGAAGCTGCATGGCGCGGCGGAGGCCGAGCGCCCCCAGCGCCGCGTCGTAGAAGCGGGTCGAACGGGCGACGTCTGCGACTCCGATGCCTGTGTGGTCGAGCATGGGCTTCAGTCTACGGGCGCGACGCCGCGCTCGCGCATCCTGTTGCCCACCGACAGGGCGTGTTCGCGTTCAGCTCCCCCAGCGCGGAGGTCGGGAAGTCGACGGTGGAGAAGCCCTGGTTGAACGTCGCCGCCTTCTGGAGGCGGGCGAAGCGGCTGCGGGCGGACCGGGACACGGAGCCCCCGCGCGTGCTCGCCCTCCAGTGCTTGCCCCGCCGTCCGGAGGTGCGCCGCGGCGAGACGTCGCGGGGGGCTCCTTCGCGCGCTCGGGGCTGCCGGTCGACCGGGGGGCATGAGGCGCCCCGCGCTGTAACCTTTCGCCGTCCTCGTTCGTGGTGGCCGTTGGATGCCCGGAATGCGCCGGGCGCCGGGACGGAGGACGGACATGCAGGCGATGAAGGTGGCCGTGGTGGGCGGAGGGCTGGGCGGGCTCACGGCGGCGGCGTTGCTGGCGCGCGGCGGCTGCGAGGTGACGTTGTACGAACGCTCGAAGCACCTGGGCGGGCGGGCGCGGACGACGGAGGTGGAGGGCTTCCGCTTCAACCTGGGGCCGCATGCCCTGTACCGGGCGGGCGCGGCGCTGCGGGTGCTGGGGCGCCTGGGCGTGAAGCCCCAGGGAGGTGTTCCGGTGCCGACGGGCTCCCACGCGCTGCGCGCGGGCCGGCTGCACACGCTGCCTCGTGGGCCCGTGACGCTCATGACGACGGACGTGCTGTCGCTCGCCGGGAAGCTGGAGGTGGCGAAGCTGCTGGCGGGGTTGGCCCGCATCGACACGGGGCCGCTGGGGCCCATGTCGATGCGGCAGTGGCTGGAGACGCGCCTGACGCGAAAGGACAGCCAGGCGTTCATCGCGGCGCTGGTGCGTGTGGCGTCGTACTGCGCGGACCTGGACGCCCTCAGCGCGGAGGCGGCACTGAAGCAGCTCCAGTGCGCGACCGCCGCGAACGTGCTGTACGTGGACGGAGGCTGGAGCACGCTGGTGGACGCGGTGGAGCGGCTGGGGCGCGAGGCCGGCGTCCGGCTGGAGCTGTCCACGCGGGTGGAGGCCGTCGTCCTCCAGGACGGGGGCACGCGGGTCGAAGGCGTGCGGCTCGCGGACGGCACGGTGCACCGTGCGGACGCGGTGGTGCTGGCGGGCAGTCCCGGGGACGTGGCGGCGCTCGTGCCTGGGGACGCGGTGCTGGCCCGGGAGGCGCGGGAGGCGGTGCCCATCCAGGCGGCGACGCTGGAGCTGGGATTGTCGGCGCTGCCCAGGCCGGATGCGTTCTTCGCGCTCGGGGTGGACGGGCCCTGGTACGCGTCGGTGCATTCGGCCTCCGCGAAGCTGGCCCCGGAAGGGGGCGCGATGGTGCACGTGGCGAAGTACCTGGGCGGTGCGGACACGGAGTGCCGCGAGGCGGAGCTGGAAGCCGTGATGGATGCGCTCCAGCCGGGATGGCGCGCGAAGGTGGTGGCGCGGCGCTTCCGTCCGTCGCTCACCGTCAGCGGCGGTTTGCCCCAGGCCGCGAAGGGCGGGCTGACCGGGCGTCCCCCGGTGGAGGTGCCGCACCTCGGAGGGCTGTACCGCGTGGGCGACTGGGTGGGCGCGGAGGGCATGCTCGCGGACGCCTCCCTCGCGAGCGCCGAGGCCGTGGAGCAGGCCCTGATGCAACGCATCGCGACGCCCCGGCGTCGTGCGGCGGGAGCTTGAGCCGGATGAACGCACAGGAGGGAAGGGCACCCTGCGGGGGGGATCGCCTCATCGCCGCGGGAGCTCGCACCGCATGGACGCGCAGGCGCCAGACCCCCGGACCTTCAGGCGGAACACCTCCCGCCCGACGCGGTCCCCACTGGTCCGACAGTCGGACAAGTTTCGACGGCCCGGATGGAGCGGGAGCCCCGGCCAGGGCGGCTCTCCCAACTGGTCCAACAGTCGGACAAGTTTCGACGGCCCGGATGGAGCGGGAGG
>NZ_JBKGHJ010000026.1:0-35642 GCF_046520365.1 Corallococcus sp. 4LFB | reverse complement strand
GCCGCGAGTTCGCTCGTGGCCGCGCTGCACGCGCTGCACGACGAGGCGCGCGCGGGCCGCTTCACCATCCGCCCGGAGCAGGAGGACGGCCACACCGCGCTGGAGGCCGCGCTCGTGGAGCGCACCGGCGAGGCGGGCAAGCGCATCCACCTGGCGCGCTCGCGCAACGACCAGGTGCTGCTGGCCCTGCGCCTCTTCATGCGCGAGGAGCTGCTCGCGCTGGGCGCGCGCACGGCGGAGCTGGCGGGGACGTTCCTCGACTTCGCGCAAGCGCACGCGGACCTGCCCCTGCCCGGCTACACGCACCTGCGCCGCGCGATGCCGTCCACCTTCGGCCTGTGGGGCATGGCGTTCGCCGAAGGGATGCTGGAGGAGCTGGAGGCGCTGAAGGGCGTGTGGGGGCGGCTCGACCGCTGCCCGCTGGGCGCCGCCGCGGGCTTCGGCGTGCCGCTGCCCATCGACCGTGAATATGTCGCGCGGCTCCTCGGTTTCAGTCGAGTTCAACGCAGCCCCATCGACGCGCAGGACAGTCGGGGGCGGCATGAAGCGGCGCTGCTCACCTGGGCGTGCTCGGTGGCGGGCACTCTGGAGAAGTGGCTTTGGGACGTGCAGCTCTACAGCATGGACGAGTTCGGCTTCCTGGCCCTGCCGGATGCCTTCACGACCGGCTCGTCCATCATGCCGCAGAAGAAGAACCCGGACGTGGTGGAGCTGGCCCGGGGCCGCTGCCGCGAGCTGCGCGGCCTGGCGCATCAGGTGGAAGCGGTGGCCGGTGGGCTTCCCTCCAGCTACCACCGTGACTTCCAGCTGCTGAAGCGCCCCACCCTCCAGGCCCTCACCAGCGCGAAGGCGCTGCTGGAGGTGCTGTCGCGGCTGGTGCCCGCGCTGAAGGTGAACGCGGAGAAGGCCCGCGCGGCGTGCGACGACACGCTCTACGCCGCGCACCACGCCTACGCGCTCGTGGCCAAGGGCCAGCCCTTCCGCGACGCGTACCGGGAGGTGGGCCGTCAGTTGAACGACGGCAGCTTCCAGCCGGACCGCGGCGCGCTGACGGCCACCCACCTGGGGGGCGCCGGCAACCTGGGCCTCGCCACCGCGCGCGAGGAGCTGACCGACGCGCGCGACTGGCTCACGCGCACCCATGCACAGCAGGCCGAGGCCGCCTCCCGCGTCTGGGCCCCCTGAAAGCTTCCTCACCCCCTTTCGCAGCAACAGGAGTCCGAAGATGAGCAAGAAGTCCGTGGTGCTGGCGTTCTCAGGCGGCCTCGATACCGCCTTCTGCACGGTGTACCTGCGCGAGCAGGGCTGGGACGTCACCACCGTCACCGTGGACACGGGCGGCTTCCCGCCCGAGCAGCTGGAGCGCATCCAGGCCCTGTCCCAGAAGCTGGGCGCGGTGGCGCACCACACGGTGGACGCGCGCGACACCCTCTTCCAGGGCTACCTGCGCTTCCTCATCGCCGGCAACGTGCTGCGCGGCCAGCTCTACCCGCTGAGCGTCTCCGCCGAGCGCGCCTGCCAGGCCGTGGAAGCGGTGCGCATGGCGGAGAAGCTGGGCGTGCAGGCCGTGGCCCACGGCAGCACCGGCGCGGGGAATGATCAGATCCGCTTCGACGTGGCCTTCCGCACGCTCGCGCCGCAGCTGCAGCTCATCACCCCCATCCGCGACCTGGCGCTCTCCCGCCAGCAGGAGATCTCCTTCCTCGCGGAGCGCGGCTTCCACCTGCCGGCGAAGACGGGCACGTACTCCGTCAACGAGGGCATGTGGGGCACGTCCGTGGGCGGCCGCGAGACGCTGGACTCGTGGAGCACCCTGCCGGAGGCGGCCTTCCCCGGCGGCGAGATTCCGGCCGACCTGAAGCCGCTGCCGCTCGTCATCTCCTTCGACAAGGGCGTGCCGGTGGCGCTCGACGGCAGGGCGCTGTCGGCGGTGGACGTGGTGGAGAAGCTCAACGCGATGGGCCGGCCGTACGGCATTGGCCGGGGCGTGCACCTGGGCGACACCATCCTGGGCATCAAGGGCCGCGTGGGCTTCGAGGCGCCCGCGGCGCACCTGCTCATCGCGTCGCACCGCGAGCTGGAGAAGCTGGTGCTGTCGGGCAAGCAGCTCTTCTGGAAGGAGACGGTGGGCAACCTGTACGGGTCGCTGTTGCACGAGGGTCACTTCTTCGACCCGCTGGTGAAGGACCTGGAGGCGTTCCTCGCCTCCTCGCAGGACCGCGTGACGGGCGAGGTGAAGCTGGTGCTCACCCCGCGCGCCCACGTCGTGGAAGGCGTGCGTTCGCCGCACTCGCTGATGGACGCGAAGGTGGCGACGTACGGAGAGGCCAACGTGTTGTGGACGGGGACGGAAGCGGCGGGGTTCGCCAAGCTCTACGGCGTCGCGCAGATGCTCTCGCAGAAAGCGAAGTGACGACATGAAGATCCACGTCGACAAGGTGGGCAGTGTCACGCGCAACCTCCAGGTGGGGCGCACGGTGCACCTCACGGATGAAGTGCGGTGCGAGGAAGGCGCCGTCATCGCGGTGCGCATCCACGGGGAGAAGAGCGTCTACAACCAACTGGAGGACGTGAACGGCCGGCTCGTCACGCTCCACGCGGGCGACATCGTCGTGGGCGCGCTGGGCCACCGCAACGCCCTGCACGGCTACGAGGGCGTGGTGCCCGCGTCCGTCACGGTGGGCGACAGGCTCCACATCCTCAACATGGGCGGCGTCATCGGGAAGTGCACGTCGCACAACCCGGGCGTGGGGCCGCCGTTCGAGGCGGAGGTGCTGGGCCAGGTCCTCACCTTCCCGGAGTTCCAGTCGCGCGCGGGCCAGCACGCGCACATCTCCACCGGCGCGCTCAAGGGCACGGCGAGGGCGGTGACGTGCCCGGTGGTGTACGTGGTGGGCACCTGCATGAACGCGGGCAAGACGTACGCGGCCAGCGTCGTGGTGCGCAAGCTCTCCCAGGCGGGCTACCGCGTGGGCGGCGCGAAGCTCACCGGCGTGTCGCTGATGCGCGACACGCTGTCCATGCAGGACAGCGGCGCGGACGTGGTGATGGACTTCACCGACGCGGGCGTCGTGTGCACCGGGGCGCGCACGGCGTCCAAGGTGGCGCGCATCGTCTTCTCGGAGATGGCGGCCCAGGAGGTGGACGTCATCGTCGCGGAGACGGGCGACGGCATCATGGGCGAGTACGGCGTGCAGGCCATCCTGGCGGACCCGGAGCTCAAGGCGCTGGGCGGCGCGTTCATCCTGTGCGCGAACGACCCGGTGGGCGCGGCCGGCGGCGTGCGGCACCTGCGCGAGGTGTACGGCATCGAGATGGACATGGTGGCCGGGCCCGCCACGGACAACGCGGTGGGAGTGCGCTTCGTGGAGCAGGTGGTGGGGCTGCCCGCTCGCAACGCGCGCGCGGATCCGAACGCCCTGGGGAATCTCATCGTGGAGAAGCTCGCGCCCAAGCTGGGGGCGGGGAGGAAGTCATGACGTCGCCTGCGCACATCTACATCCTGGGGGCCTCCGGTTTCGGCGGAGGCGAGCTGCTGCGGCTGCTCGCGGGCCACCCCGGCAACGCCGGCATCCGCGTGGTGTCGCGGCACCACGCGGGCTCGCCCATCCACAAGGTGCACCCGCACCTGCGCGGGCTGGTGGACGGCCGCTTCGAGCCGGAGCCGGACTGGCGCTGGCTCGCGGACTCGCCGCGCCCGGTGGTGTTCAGCGCGCTGGGGCACGGGGACCTGGCGTCGCAGTTCGCCGGGCTGGAGAAGCAGTGGGCGGACGCGGGGATCGCGGACCGGATGCTGCTGGTGGACCTGTCGTCCGACTTCCGCCTGGACCACCCGGGCCGGTACGCGGGCGCCTACGGCCGGCCGCACCCGTCCCCGGACCTGCTGGGCACGTTCACCTACGGCCTCACGGAGTGGAAGCGTGAGCAGGTGAAGACCGCGAAGCGCATCGCCAACCCGGGCTGCTTCGCGACGGCGGTGCAGCTGGCGCTCCTGCCCATCGCGGCCACGCCGGGGCTGGGGCTGCTGGCGGTGTCGGGCGTCACGGGCTCGTCCGGCTCCGGTTCGCTGCCGGGCGAGGGCACGCACCACCCGACGCGCGCGCACGACTTCCGCGCGTACAAGCCGCTGGAGCACCAGCACGAGGCGGAGGTGGAGGTGATGCTGGTGGCGCACGGGGCGCAGCGGCACCGGCTGGCCTTCGTGCCGCACTCGGCGCCCATGGTGCGCGGCATCTTCGCCACGGTGCAGTTCGAGTGGCCGGAGCACGGCGGCGCGGTGGTGACGCAGTCGCTGACGGAGAAGTACCGCCGCTACTACGAGGGCTCGAAGTTCGTGCGCATCGTGGAGGGCACGCCGCGCGTGGCGGCCGTCACGGGCAGCAACTTCTGCGACATCTCCGTGGCGACGAAGGGCCGCTCCGTGGCGGTGATGGCGGCGCTGGACAACCTGGTGAAGGGCATGGCCGGGCAGGCGGTGCAGAACTTCAACGTGGCCCTCGGCTTCCCCGAGGACACCGGCCTGCGCCAGGCGGCCTGCTACCCGTAGGACGTTGAACGCAAGGCGGCTTCGGCATTGAGCCGGAGCCGCCTGGGTCGTCCGGGCGGCTCACGTCGAGCCCCGGGCGTCCCCCCGCCTCTCCCACGCGCTCAAGCCGCGGGCGTCTTCGGCACGTCGCCCGAGGGCGCGGTGCCCTCCTCCGCGCCGCGCGCTTCACTCGAAGGCACGGGCGTCGCGGCGGAATCCCCCCCGGACGGAGCCGGAGCTTCGGCGGCGGCGCCACCCTCGCGCTGCTCCAGTCGCGCGCCCCCGGCCTCAGCGGCCTTGAGGAACTCGTCGTACTCCGACTTGCGCGCCGTGGCCTTCTCCTGGGCGGCGGCGGAGCCCTTCTCCGCGGCCGCACGGCCCGCGCGGATGGCCCGGGCGCTCAGCAGGGTGCCGCCCACGAAGGCGACAATCCGCAGCCCCGACGCGAAGCTCCACCCCGTGGTGAGGCCCTCGAGGCCGTCGCGCACGAAGTTGAGCGCGACCACGAACACGCCCCCCGAGACCGCGGCCCCCACGGCCGTGCTCCACGTGCGCAGCGCGACGATGCGGGCCGCGCCGTAGCAGAGCGCCGGCAGCACCGCGAGCACCCACAGGTCCTCCAGCACCACCGCCACCGGGATGCGCAGGAAGTCGGAGGGCAGCGCGTTCACCCGCGAGTGCAGGCGCAGCACCAGCGACACGCTGAGCATGGCCCCCAGCACCAGCGACAGGAAGCCCAGTCCGACGATGAACTGGAAGCGGCGGACGCGGACGCGCAGGGGCTCGAGGACACCGGGTTTGGAGCTCACGGCCCAAAGCCTAGCGCACTCTCACCCTTCGTCCTCTTCCCCGACAGCCGCGTCCCCCAACGAGCGAGGAGGCGGGCCGTCGCCGTAGAAGACCTCCTCCAGCACCAGCCCCTGCGGCGGCGCGGTGGCCCCGGCCCGCTTGCGCTCGCGCGAGGCCAGGACTTCCGCCACCCAGGCCTCGGGGCGGCGGCCCTTGCCCACCTCCACCAGCGTGCCCACCAGGTTGCGCACCATGTGCTTGAGGAACGCGGTGCCCTCCACCACGACGGCCACGGTGTCGCCGGACGTGCCCTCCACGCGCACCTGCCGGATTTCGCGCACCGCGTGCTTCGCCTGGCAGTCGGCGGCGCGGAACGCGGAGAAGTCGTGCCGGCCCAGCAGCGCCTGCGACGCGCGGCGCATGGCCTCCACGTCCAGCGGGGCGAACAGCTCCCAGTGCGTCGCGCGCAAGAGCGGCGACCGCGTGCGCCGGTTGCTCAGCCGGTAGCGGTAGCGCTTGCCGCGCGACCAGCGGCGCGGGTCGAACTCCGCCGCCACCTCCTCCGCGGACACCACCGCGATGTCCGGAGGAAGGATGCCATTGAGCCCCATCGTGTAGGCCTTCATCGGCAGCACGCGCGGCGAGTCGAAGCAGGCCACCTGCCCCGTCGCGTGCACGCCCGCGTCGGTGCGGCCCGCGGAGGCCACGAACACGCGTTCCCCCAGGAGCTTCTGGAGCGCGTCCTGAAGCGTGGACTGGATGGACGGGCCATTGGGCTGCACCTGCCAGCCCACGTACCGGGTGCCTTCGTATTCGAGCGTCAGCTTCAGCCGGGGCATGGGTGCGGCAACCAAGGACACGCGGGTCAGCGCGTCTTCAGCCATCCCTCCAGCACATCCGCCGCGAGCTTCGCCAGGGACACGTTCGCCTTCCGGGCCTGGGCCTCCAGCTTCTCGTACAGCGCGGGGTCCAACGGCAGCGCGAGCAGGCGAGGCTCGGTGGCGGTGCCCTCGTCCAGGCGCATGGCCTCCGTGGGCGGGCCCTCCACCGACGCCACCACCTCCGCCAGCTCCAGCGCCACCTCCGACGTGGGCGCGGAGGACTGGCGCGTGGACAGCCGCTTCAGCTCCTGCGGACGCTCGTCCTCGAAGAGCTGCTTGACGAAGTTGGCCAGGTGCAGCGGCGTGGGCGTGAAGTCATACGCGTCCAGGAAGGCGTCCAGGTCGCGCTGCATGTCCAGCGCCGTCTGGTAGCGGCGCTCGCGGTCGCGGGCGAGCGCGCGCATCAGGATGGCCTCCACGCGCTCCGGCAAGTCTTCGCGGAAGTACGACGGCGCGTAGATTTTCGCCTCGGTGATGCTGCGCATGACGGCGACGTCGGAGTCGCCGGTGAAGAGCTTGAAGCCGGTGAGCCACTCGTAGAGGACGGTGCCCAGTGAGAAGATGTCGCTGCGGCAGTCCAGCGGCCGGCCCAGGCACTGCTCCGGGGAGAGGTAGCTGAGCTTGCCCTTGATCTCCCCCGAGCGCGTCTCCTCCACCTGGTTGGCGGCCTTGGCGATGCCGAAGTCGAGCACCTTCACCGAGCCGTCGAACGCGACGATGATGTTCTCCGGCGTCACGTCGCGGTGGACGATGTTGAGCGGGTTGCCGTAGCGGTCCTTCTTCGTGTGCGCGTAGTGCAGGCCCGCGCAGACGCAGGAGGCAATCTTCAGCGCGTACACCATGGGGAAGGGAATCCCCAGGGACTCGGCCTTGGGCACGACGCGGCGCATGTCGCGGCCGGACACGTACTCCATGGCGATGAAGTAGCTGTCGACGATCTTCCCCAGGTCGTGGATCTGCACGATGTTGGGGTGGTTGAGCTGGGCGGCCAGCCGCGCCTCGTTGAGGAACATCTTCACGAAGGCCGCGTGCTTGGACAGGTGCGGACGGATGCGCTTGATGACGATGGGCGTCTCGTCACCGCTGGCATCCATCTGGTGCGCGAGGAAGATCTCCGCCATGCCCCCCACGGCGATCCGGTCGATGAGCCGGTAGTTGCCGAAGCGGAACGCGTCGCGCGGGGGCGAGGAGGCGGCGGGAGCCATGGGAGCAATGTAGCCGCGCCCCGCCCGGAGGCGCTAACGAAGTTGGACGACGTGCACCTTGAGTGCCGGTTCCTCCCCCGGAGGTGTTGGAAAGTCGAGCCCCGAGGGACCGAGCGACCCCGCTGTCTTCCCACTCCTGGCAGCCCGCGTCACGCCCTCCAGCACCATCGTTTCGAAGCGGCGCGAAGGCAGTCCCGCCAGGTTGCAGCAGGCGACCAGGCGGCCCCTGGGAGCCACCACCTTCGCGGCGGCCTCGGCCAGCCGGGCGTAGTCGCGAGCGGCGGAGAAGCGCGTCGTCTTCGTGGTGGAGAACGACGGGGGGTCCGCGACCACGACGTCGAAGGACTCCCCCTTCTTCGCCAGCCGCCCGAGCCAATCGAAGACATCGCCAGCCACGTAGTCGTAGCGGTCCACGGATTGACCGTTGAGGCGCGCGTTTTCCTCGCCCCACTCGAGCACGCGGCGGCTGGCGTCCATGTTGAGCACGCGCTTCGCGCCCCCGGCGGTCGCGGCGACGCCGAAGGCGCAGGTGTACGCGAAGAGGTTGAGGACGGTGAGGCCGGAGGCCTGGTCCTGGAGCCACGCGCGCGTGTCGCGCATGTCCAGGTAGAGCCCCACGGAGAGGCCCTGTCCCGGGCGGATGTGGAAGGACAGGCCGTTCTCCTTCGCGACGAAGTCCTCCACGGGCTCACCGCGAGCGGCGGACTCCGGAGCCAGCGCGTCCTTCGCCACGTTGGCGAGCACGCGCGCCTCCCGGGGACGGCGCTTCAGGTAGACGCTGCGGGGCGTCCACGCGGAGACGGTGGCATCGAGCAGCGTGGCCTCTTCCGAGTCGGTCAGGTCGCGGTAGAGGCTGACCACGACGACGTCGCCAAAGACGTCCGCCGTCACTTCGGGCACGCCGTCCGCCGCGCCGTTCAGGAGGCGGAAGGCGGAGGTGGCTGGGTCTTCGAGCAGCGGACCCCGGCGTGCGCGGGAAGCGCGCAGCAGGTCCACGAGGCGGGGAGGCAGGGCACTCACGCGCCCCTTCTACCCTACGAACCCAGCCGTGCGCGGGACCAGACGCGGGCGAGCGCGGAGGCAGCGTCGCGAGCCAGGTCCACGTAGTCACTGCCGAGCAGTTGTCCCTCACGGACGCAGACGCGGCCATCGACGATGGTCCACGCCACGCGGGCGGCGGTGAGCTGGCCCAGGAGGAACGGCGAGTAGCCCGTCTCCGGGTCGGCGGCGGGGATGGCGTCGTAGACGACGAGGTCCGCGACGCTGCCCTCGTCCACCCCGCCCGAAGGCTTGCCGTACAGGCGGGTGCACAGCTCCGCGGGGCCGCTGACGAACAGGTGCGCCAGCGAGTCATCCAGGTCCGGCATGCGCCCGGAGCGCGCCAGGGACAGCATGCTGACGAGCGCCCCGCCGAGCTCCTCCTGGAGGGTGCCGTGGCCGCCGGTGCCCAGGCCCACGAGGTGGAGGCTGGACAGCGCGCCGTCGGCGGACTCGGCCGCGCGGTCCATGGAGCGGGTGGCGCGAGGCGTGAGGGCGATGAAGGTGCCGGAGGCGGCCAGCCGTTCGGCCTCGGAGCGCTCGACGGCGCGGGGGTAGCCGGCGATGGCGTGGGGGCCTAGGAGGCCCAGCGCATCCAGGCGGGGCACGACGCGGCGGCCATGCGTGGCGTAGGTGGTGGAGAGGTCGTCCTCGTTCTCCGCGAGGTGGAAGACGACGGAGGCGTTCAGCTCCTGGCGGTGTCCGGCGATGCGGGACAGGAGGGAGTCCTCGCAGGTGTAGGACGCATGGAAGCCCAGGGCACCACGGACGCGAGGGTGTTCGCGGTAGCGGCGGACGAAGTCGGCGTTGGCGTCGGCCTGGGAGTCGGCCACGGAGGCGCCATCCAGGCTGTGCGTGGAGTGGGACGCGACGAGGCGGATGCCAAGCGTGTCCGCGGCGCGGGCCTGGGCTTCCAGGCCGCCAGCGACGTCGGTAGGGCACGACAGGTGGTCGACGACGAGGGAGACGCCATCGAGCAGCGCGCGGGCAGCGGCGAAGCGGGTGAGGATCTCCACGTCCTCGGCGGTGAGGAGATTGGCCACGCCGCGCATGCGCTCCAGGCGCGAGCGGGGCTGGCGCAGGAGGAAGTCGCCATTGGGGGGCAGCAGCTGCCCGTTGACCAGGTGCGAGTGACAGTCCACGAGGCCGGGAGCGACGAGCCGGCCGCGACAAGCGACCTCCCAGTCACCCGGGAGCACGGGCACCTCGGCGTCCGGGGCGACGCGGCGGATCATGCCCTCTTCCACGACGACAGCCATGCCGTGGCGGACGCGACCGTCCGCACGGAACACGGCGCAGTTCTTCAGAAGCAGTCGGCCTTCCATGGACCTTCCCGTTTTAGCACGGGGTGGGTGGAGGATGAACCCCGTCCCCTACGGAGAGCCCCCGAGGGGCGGATCCATGCAGGGTTCCAGCCTCAATCCGAGGAGATGCAGCGCATCGTCACCGGATCGAAAACGGCATTCTGTCCTTGTCCGAAGTCGACCACCAGGAACGGAGGGGCGGTCCTTCTCAAGTGAATCCTCACGGGCTCAGGCTCCGTCTCGAAGCGGAAGGTGGCGGGCTGCAGCAGCCACCACGCTTTCGCCCGCGCGTACTCCTCCTCCGACAAGACACCATCCGCCCTGCTCGAGAATGCCCGGACCCGGGCCTCATTGTCCTGAAGCATGACCTTGAGGTGGCCCCATTCCCCCCAATGTCTACCAGCCACCTGCGTGAAAGCGGGCGACAGCGTGAGAAATGACAACAGGGTCAACGGAAGCGTCACCCATCGCCAGAACCGGACGATCTGATCAGACTCCTTCCGAGCGACGAAAAAGAACCCATGGCCCACAAGGAGGGCCAGCCATCCACAGATCGCGACCTCCGTGAGCAGGTCCACAGGTGGATCACCAGGGAAGGGGTGCGGATCCCCCCACAGGATCTCGCAAATCCCCAGAACATTCAGCACGGCCGCGATGCCCACCGACGGCACGAAGCCACACACCAATCCAATGATTCCCAACCGAGGGAGCCAGCGGGGAGACACGCTCATCCCTGAGTTCGGCGCTCGAAGCGCCGCCTCCACGCCCAGAGCGCGGCGATAGCGCTTGGCAATCAGTCCTCCTGCAGGCGGATTCCACCATCCGCGTTCACAGTGGCGACTCCTCGTACTCCGAGCAGCGGATTCACGTACGTGCCCGCTTCCATTTGGACCTTGCTGCCATCCGTGAACTCGAGGTCAACGGAAAGGTCCCCATCCGCGTTCGCCCGTCCCTGACAGACGACACGGCCATGAGCTGGAACCTTCTCAAAGACACACTCCTCACCAGGAATCCGGGCAGTCAAGACACGTAGCTCCCTTCCGGTTTCATTCACGAGGACGATTCGCGTTCTTCCCGACACAGCGACGGCAAGCACAGGAATCGCCATGAGGATCGACAAGCCTGCCGTGAGAGTCCACACCGTGGTCCTGTTGATGGCCCACCTCCCCTACCACCGGTCGTCAACAACACCTCCGGCAGTGTCTACACATGCAGTCATGGAGCATCAACGGTGGTAGATGGCGCCGCTGACCCAACTCACCGCGAAGGTGGCCAGGCCCAGCAACTGGAGACAGCTCCACAGCCGCTCGTCGGTGTCGTCGAAGGTCGAAGCGCGTAAGACACGAATCAGCCAGACGCGCCGCCCCAGATAGAGCACCGTGCAGGCCAGCCATACGGCCCAGAGAACCCAGAACACGGGTCCCCCCATGAGCGCTCGTCCCCAGGCCAATACGGCGTTGATGGCGACCATCGTGAAGCAGAACGCCGTCAGGCGCAGCCACTCCTTGTATGAACCAGGAGTCAGCGTTGCGATCTGTATCCTCCGTCTCCCGATCATCCTTCCCACCTCCGTCGGTGTGAACCATCCGTGGCAAAACCCTGGGGTCGGATCCCTGGCCTGAGCCCTCACTGGGAACGGGGGTGGGGCGAAAGGTGGAGGTTGTGCCAGAGGGGCATGTCTGAACGCACCTCCATCAGGAGACGCCTGGAGGGGTGCAAAAAGATCCCGGCCCATCGGTATAAAATCCCCCGCCGCACACCTCTCCGCTCGGGCATTCCGAAGTCTCTTCGCACGCCCGCTGACAGGTACCTGCTGACTCCGGTGTTGTCAGCGGCCAGAACATGCAATCCAGATCCTCCTCGCAGTCGGCATTACTCCTGCAGGCCCCTCCCTCTTGAACATGAACCGGGGCCATCTTGGAACCACGGCTACCAGCACAGGAAGAAAGGAGGATCAGCAGCACCAGCAAAGGCCTCCTCCCGCAGGCGTGAAACAGGATGGGTGCATCTGGCGTGTCCATCGGTTCAAGCTTTCTGTGCACTGGTCATTCTCGCTGCGGATGCAGCGCTGTTCATCCACGGCCGGCGGCAAAGCGGGTGACGACATCTTCCACGACAATGGCCATGCCCTGGCATGGCGGACGCGACCGTCCGCACAGAATACGGCGTGGCTCTTCAAAAGCAGGCGGCCTTCCATGGACATCCCCGTTTTAGCACGAGGTGGATTGCGGATGGCCGCTGTCCCCCTCCCTGGAGTTCCCGAAAGGCGACTTCATGAAGGGCATCGAATCACTTGCTCGCCCAGCAATTTCCGGTCGCAGCCTACGGTTCAGTGTCCATGTTAGGCACCAAGCGCCTTAAAAAATAAGGGCCACGCCGAGCCTGAACAAGACTCCAATTCATCGACTCATCGCAAACAGCAAACCAGCCAAGCCCAGGGATGCGCTCAGCATTCCAGACTAACGAATTAAGCCCAGACAGCGCAGGAGGAGAATCAGCCTCCAACCGGAACACCGGCACCCGAGGGTCCACCAAAAAAAAGAAATCCTTTCCAGACTGCCTTGAGTAATAAGTTTCCGCCTTCAGCCCCGTTGGAATCTGAACTCGACTCACCCAGGACGACACAGCCTCAAAAACATCGGTTTTCGCATGAAAACCAGGAAGAAACGCCCGCCACCAGTGCTCCCTTATCTCCTCAGAGGACGCAACACCCAGCGGCTTACTCCTCAGCACAACCACATCCAACCGCCTACCAATCTCTTTCGAAGCTGCAACCCAATCCACACGCGCCCCCTCTCTCTGGAGGGCCTTCACCCTCATCCACGCTCACTCCGCTCGAAAACCCAACATTGTCAGGCCGAGCAAGGCAATCAATACGCCTCACCAGGCTCAAATCCGACAGGAAGCAACCAATCGGCAGGATCCAGGAAGTCGCGCCATTCGCGCTCGGAAAAAGGCATAAGGACAATGATCGGAACCCACATTTTAATACCGCACCCAACCCACACGTGCCCATGCCCCCTGTTCGACCTCGCATGACAGTGATTACCCCGGGGGTCCCTATGAAACTCAACACCCCCACCTCCACACTCTGCAACGTCCTTACTTAGCGCCTTTGCCATGTTGTTACCTGTCAACATGTCTGGCACATCCCCTACGGCACGAGAATATGCCTCAACCTCTTCGACGGTTTCATGCCAAAGGAATTTTCGACGCACATTGGGAACCAATTCAAATATTTTAACAATTTCCTTACGCATCCTTCGAGCAAGAAATCGTCTCGACCCGAATCCCGTCTCATCCTGATAGATGAGCGGATTATCCAGCGCATACGAGTAGCTCGGAAGATTGACAGGCCACTCTGAAACCACCGGCTCTGGCTGCAGACACCTGCCTACTCCAGACTCGTAGTACCGGTTCCAGTTCTCGAAGAGATCTGTCTCCGCGTCGTAGTACTGCCCGGGGAAGCCAAGCGGAATCCAGAACGCCTGGGCTCCCGTCTGGTACCGCTGGTACTCGTACCCCTCGACGACTGCGCCCTGGTAGCTGGTCAAGCCACTGGCGTTCGAGGCAAAGCTCACGGCCAGATTGCCGTTGGACGGAGTCACCCAGGACGTGGTGACACGCCCCCGGCGCGCACCCGACTGGCTGTCGAGGACGCTGCTCGTGGCCTGGTCCACCAGTTGCACGAAATCTGCTCCCGGCTCCGTATCCACGACGTGGTAACGGGCACGCATCCGCACTTCAAGAACAGGCATGGAGGGGGCTGGGGTCACGACGCTGCGGCGCTCAGCAACCGGCCCTCCAGATACACAACCTCGAAAAGGCTGCACGGCCCAATACCTGGAAGCATGTCCACCACCACCGGTGGGTATCGTTGAAGGCCGGGGCCTGTGAATGAACCGGGGCAGATGAGCGACCTGTCGTCTCCGTGGCATCGGCTCAACCTCCGTCGGCACGAACCGCCCAAGGAGCGCGCCCCACCCCGCCTGGCAGGCAGGGTGGCTCGGGTTCTTGAGGCCAGGGGTCCCGGTATACTCCCAGTCCCATGACACCGCTGAGCCCCGGAGTCGCCACCGCCACGAAAGAGGACACGCCGGCCGAGCCCGGCACCCTGCGCTTTCGCCGCCTGTGGCTGTTCTCTCCCCGGGCCGACCTCGCCATCCTGGGCATCCCCCTGGCGTTGACCGTGGTGGCCGCCTTCGCCAGCACGTTCCTCGCCCCGGCCGCCGCGGACAACGCCCACCGGCTCCTGGGGTGGACGGCCCAGAACCTCCTGGGCAATGCCACACACGTCATCCTCACCTTCCTGCTCTTCGGCGTGCACCGCGACGTGCTGACCGCCGCCCCCAAGCAGCCGCGCACCATCCTGGCAGGTGCGCTGGCCATGCTTGCCGTGGGCGCGGCGCTGTTCTTCACCTTCTACGCCGACCGCTCCATCCACACCTTCGCCGTGGCCGTCATCTTCAACGTCTTCGGCATGCACCACACGCTGTCGCAACACCGGGGCCTGTGGTCCCTTCATGGCCTGCGCGGCGGCCAGGAGGGCCTGGCGCCGCCCTCCGCGCTCGAGCGCAAGCTCCAGCAGTTCTACGTCCCGCTGCTCCTCTCGGTCCTGCTCATCCGCATCTTCTTCGTCGCCGAGTCCGCCGCGCCCGGTGCCCCCGCCTACCTCGACGTGGGCCAGGGCGCCGTCCTGCCGTGGCAGACGCTGCCCCTGCTCATCGCCGTCTGGCTGGGCTACTTCCTCCTGCTCTTCCGCTCCGTGCTCCGCTCCGGCGCAGCCAGCGGCCCCAAGGTGCTCTACCTCCTGGGCATGGCCACCGCGACCGGCCTGGCGCTCGTGGCTCCGTCCTGGGGCTACGTGATGCTCCCAGGCATGCACGGCCTGGAGTACTACGTCCTCAGCGCCCGCATGCTGGAGCCGCGCGAAGGTGACGCCCCCCGCCTGAGCCAGAAGCTCATCTGGCCCGCCATGGTCGCGTCCATGCTTCCGCTGTTCGCCCTGGGCGTGGTGCACGGCTTCCTGCTGGATGGCCCCATGCGCGGCTCGCTGGGCATCGGCGGCGGCGCGCAGGCGCATCCCCTGCTCCGCGCGCTGACCTGCCTGGGCTTCGCGTGCGTGCTCGCGCACTACTTCGCGGACGCCTTCATCTTCCGCTTCCGCATCCCCTCCATCCGGCAGGTGATGCTGCGCCGCCTGGGCTTCGCCTCCGCCCCCCGCCCGGCGCCCTGAGCCGCGGGAGTTCCTGCCCCGCAAAAGAAAAATGGCAGGCCCTTCCAAGTGGAGGGACCTGCCATTTCCGCACAACCGAGCTGGCTCAGTTGTAGGTGTTGTTCTGGCCGAAGTTCTTCATCGTCTTCTTCTTCAGCGCGTCGGACGCCGTCTGGCCGTCGTTCGCCACGTTGTCCTCACCGGCCAGCGCCGCGGCGGAGGCGCCGAACAGCTTGCGGATGTTGTCGCCGAACAGCGTGATGACGCCGATGGCGGCGATCGCGATGAGGGCCACGATGATGATGTACTCGGTCATGCCCTGACCACGGTTCTTGCGGAACTGCTTCTTGGGGGCCTTCGCGATCGCGTTCATGGGAAGCTCCGGGGGTCGTTGCAGCGGTGGAGAGACACACCCTGCGGGAAGTCAGGGTCGATACAGACAGTACAACGGGCGGGCAAGCGCCTCCATCCGTCATCGGGAGGATGGGGGGCCGGATCAAGGAATATCGCGGGTCTGGACCCTCTCAAGGCCTGATCCACCCCTGTTTCAGGGCCCACCGGGCGCCGCCGTGGGCATGCCGGCCGTGCCCTCGCAGGAGGCCGGCGGCAGGGCCTCGCAGTAGGCCTTGAACGCCTTCTGCAGCTTCCTGTCCTCGGGGTGGCGCGCCGCCACCTCCCGGCCCACCGCCAGCGCCCCGTCCGCGTTCATGGGCGTCCACACCGTGCGCGCCGACCAGGTCCGGGCCGTCACCAGCTTGAGGTACTCCGTCACCAGCTCCGGTGAACGGCCTCCCCTGGCCACCTCCGGCTCCAGCAGCGACGCCGCCAGGGTCAGGTCCCCCTGCGCCAGCACCGCGCGGCCCAGCGCCAGCGCCGACGCGGGGTCCTCCGGCGCCAGCGACCGCCACAGCGCCGCCACGCCCCGGACCACCGGGTCCTTCTCCGAGTGGTAGCGCTCCACGTTGCGGTACAGCCCCGCGACCTGCTCGGCCGTGGGCGGGTGCTCCCGCAGGTACTGATGCAACAGCAGCCCCGGCCCGCTGTCCGGCGCCCGGCGCTCGTCCTTCACGCGCACGTCCAGGTTCGCCAGGAAGAAGGCCACCGGCGAGGCGTACTCCAGCAGGTTGTGGTCGTCCGTGTTGATGGGCCCCTCGCCCGCGAAGTCCTTCTGGCCGGCCTCCGTGTGCACCTGCTTGGACAGGAGGCCGAACAGGTCGTGGATCTCCACCCGCGCCAGGTCCGCCTTCACGTCCGGCCGGGCCATGCGCGCCGCCACCGCCGCCTCGTCGAACGACAGCGGCTTGCGGCTGGCCACCATCACCAGGTCCTCCGGCCCCAGCCACGTCGTGGCGTGCGGGAAGGTGTCGTGCAGCGTGCGCATCACCAGCCGCACCAGCTCGCGGTTGCTCTCGTAGGTGTGGATCCACTGCACCAGCACGCCGTCGTCCGTCAGGTGCTTGTCCACCAGCTGGAAGAAGTCGCGCGTGAAGAGGCCGGACACACCCGTCACCCAGGGGTTGGACGGCACGCTGACGATGAGGTCGTACTTGATGGGCGCCAGCGCCATGAACGTCTTCGCGTCGTCGATGTGCACGTGCGTGCGCGGATCATCCACCGCGTTGCGGTTGTCCGCCTTGAACAGGCGCGCCGCCTCGATGACGGCTGGCGAGATTTCGACCATGTCCAGGCGCTCCACCGGATGCGCCAGCACGCTGCCCGTGGTGATGGCCGCGCCGGAGCCGATGACCAGCACGTTCTTCGGGTCGCGCGGGTGCAGCAGCACGCCCAGGTGGCCCGCCATCACCTGCGTCTCGATGTCGCCTCCGTTCGTGGCGTCCGTCTTGCCGTTGATCTTCATGAAGCGGAGGTTCTCGCTCGCCAGGTCCCCCACCATCACCGTGGCGAAGGTATCGTCCGCGTAGAAGCGCGGGACGATGGTCCGCTCCGTGTCCTCCACCAGCTTCGCGTAGCTCTCCGGCGGCTTCTGGTACGCGCGCACCGCCGCGATGCTGGACAGCCGCTGCGGCCAGCCCTGCATGCTGCCCAGCACCACCGCCACCAGCACCGCCGCCACGCCCACCGGCGCCAGCGTCCGCCACATGGGCACCGTGGGCGCGCCCTCCCCTTCCTTCGGCGCGGACAGCGCGCGGAACGCCAGCCCCGCGGCGAGGAGGTTCGCCACCGCCCCCGCGATGAAGTTGCCCTGCATGCCCCAGAAGGGCATCAGCACCAGCCCGCCCAGCACGGAGCCGGAGATGGTGCCCACCGTGTTCCACAGGTACACGCCGCCCAGCTCGCGGCCCACCTCGGACACCTTCGCCGTGGCCACGCGGGCCGCCGCAGGGAACGCCGCGCCCATGATGAACGTGGGCACCAGCAGCACCACGCAGCAGAACGCGAAGGTGATGCCCTGGAAGATGGGCCACGTCTCCACCGCGCGCGTGAGCATCCACTCCGACCAGCGGAACAGGTGCGGCAGCCGCACGTACAGGGCAGCGCCACGCAGAGGCTCAACACCAGCCCCACCTGCGTCCAGCCATACAGCTTCAGCGAGTCCCCGCCCTCCTTGCGCGTCATCAGCCAGAAGCTGCCCAGGCCGATGCCCAGGATGAACGCCGTCAGGATGAGCGTGAAGGCATACGTGGACGCGCCCAGCACGATGGCCAGCAGGCGGATCCACGTCACCTGATACAGCATGGACGTGAAGCCAGACAGCATCACGCCGATGAGCGCCGCCCGCACCGCCCGCCGGGGATAGGCCACGTCCTCCGCGGCCGGGGCCGCCCCCACCACCACCGCCGGTGGGTGCTCCCGGGCCAGGGCCAGCGCCGCCAGCGCGAGGAACACGTTGAGCCCGGCGGCGATTTGAGCGGACGTGGACAGGCCCACCAGCGGCACCAGCCGCGTGCCCGCCACGTACACGCCCACCGCCGCGCCCAGGCTGTTGATGGCATACAGCCGCGCCAGCTCCCGGCGCACCCCCGCGAGGCTCGCCGCGAAGTGGCGCACCAGCGCCGGCAGCGTGCCGCCCATCAGCAGCGTGGGCACCACCAGCGACAGCGAGGACACGAGCAGGCGCGGCGCCACCCGCAGGCCCTCCGGCACGTGGGGCGCCAGGGCCAGCCACAGGTGCTCCAGCGCGCCCAGGACGTAGGGGAACGCCAGCGCGTACAGGCCCACGCCCAGCTCCAGCACCCCGTAGAGGGCCAGCGGGCTCTTCACCCGGTCCGCTGTCCGCCCGAAGACAAACGCCCCCAGCGCCAGGCCCCCCATGAACGTGGCCAGCACGACGGCGTGCGCCTGCCCGCTGTTACCCAGCACGTTCCCCAGGTATTTGGACCAGACCAGCTCATAGACGAGTGCCGTGGCCCCGGACAGGAACAGAAGGGCGGCCACAAGGTTCTTCGGAGGACGTGGGGTGCGGGTCATAGGGACAGCACTCGACGTTACCCGGTATGTTTCAGGTCCACCAATGAACGCCCAACTCCTGCAAGCCGCGCAGCTCGCCTGGTCCCCCCACCTCCGGGTCACACGTGCCGAGGGGGACTGCGCTCAGGTGCTGCGCCGCGACGCCAAGACGCTCGTGGGCACGTCCCTGCACACGGCGCTCGGCGTGTCCCAGGAGCGCGCCCGCGAACTGGACGCGCGCGCCAGGGAGGACCGCCGCGCGGTGGAGTTCGTCACCGTCTCCGCGGGCGGCCCCACCGGCAACCCGCCCGCGTCCCACCTGCGGCTGGTGCTGGGCATGGACGGCGAGGAGGCCGCCGCGGGGGTGCTCGACCTGGGCACCGTGCTGGAGGGCGCCCCGCCGGTGCAGATCTCCAAGCTGTCCTCGTCGCTCAGCCATGAGATCCGCAACCCGCTCTCCTCCGTGAAGATGGCGGTGCAGACGCTGGCCCGGAACACCGGCCTGTCGGACCGGGACAAGCGGCGGCTCACCATCGCCAACCGGGAAATCCGCACCATGGAGCGCATGCTGTGGCTGCTCTCCGAGTACGGCCGGGAGAGCGCCGCGAACCTGGACGCCCACGCCCTGCGCTCGGTCGTCCAGGAGGCGACCGCCATGGTGGCCCCGGAGTTGGCCGAGCGCCGCATCGAGGTGGAGGTGAAGGAAGAGGCGGACCTGCCCCGCGTGCGGGTGGATCCCAACCGGTTGAGGCCCGTGCTCGCTCAAGTCCTGCTCAACGTGGCCATGGGCCTGCCCGAGGAGGGCCGCGTCCAGGTGACGCTGCGCCAGCCCGACCCGGGCCACGTCAGCCTCATCCTGGATGATCCAGCGGCGGCCCTGCCCCCGGAGGAGCGGGGCACGCTGTTCGACCCCTTCGGCTCGCGGCTGGCGCGGGGCGCGGGGCTGTCCCTGGCCGCCCTGCGGCGGGTGATGACGGGGGTGGGGGCGACGTGGCGGCCCAGGGGAGTGCGGAGCCAGGGATGGTGTTCACGCTGACGTTCGCCGCCTGAGGACCCCATGGAGACCCTCCTCATCGTCGACGATGACGTATCGCTGCTCGAAACCCTCACGATGCACTTCGAGGAGATCGAGCAGGACGACGGGCAGCCGCGCTACCAGGTCGTGACGGCCACCAGCGCCGCCGCGGGCCTCAAGGCCGCCCAGGAGAACATGCCCAGCGTGGTCATCCTGGACATGATGCTCCCGGACCGGACGGGCCTGGAGATCATCGAGGAGATGAAGGAGCTGTGCGGCGACGCGCGCATCATCCTCGTCACCGCCTACCACGACATGGAGACGACCATCCGGGCCATGAAGGCCGGTGCGTTCGACTACATCCACAAGCCCTTCCCGGACCCGGCCGCCCTGGACCTCGTCGTGGAGCGCGCGCTGGAGTACCGCCAGCTGTCGCGCCGCGCGGATGAGGTCCACCGCGAGAACGCCGTCGTCCGCCTGGGCGACATCGTGGGCACCAGCCCCTCCATGCAGCAGCTGGTGAAGGAGATTGGCAAGGTGGCGAGCAGCACCGCGACCGTGCTCATCAACGGCGAGAGCGGCACGGGCAAGGAGCTCATCGCCCGCGTCATCCACAACTACTCCTACGACGAGCCCCGCCCCTTCATCGGCATCAACTGCTCCGCCATCGTGGACACGCTCCTGGAGAGCGAGCTGTTCGGCCACGAGAAGGGCGCCTTCACCGGCGCCGTGGGCGCCAAGCCCGGCAAGTTCGAGCTGGCCGAGGACGGCACCGTGTTCCTGGATGAGATTGGCGACATGTCGCTGATGCTCCAGGCGAAGCTCCTGCGCGTGCTCCAGGAGCGCGAGTTCGAGCGCGTGGGCGGCGTCAAGCGCGTGAAGCTGCGCGCCCGCGTCATCGCCGCCACCCACCGCCACCTGGCGGACGAGGTGGACCAGGGCCGCTTCCGCGAGGACCTCTACCAGCGCCTCAAGGTCATCACCCTCGTCATCCCGCCTCTGCGGGAGCGGCGCGAGGACATCCCCCCGCTGGTGAAGCACCTGCTGGAGCGCATCAACGAGAAGGTGCACAAGCGCGTCACCCGCGTGCCCCACGAGGTGATGGAGCGCCTCACGCGCCTGCCCTGGCGCGGCAACCTGCGCGAGCTGGAGAACGTCCTCACCCGCGCCGTCGTGCTCGCCCCTGGCGACGTGCTCCGGGGCGACGACCTGCCCGCCCTGGAAGTCCACCCGTCAGGCCCCCTGGACCCCCACCGCGCCCCCGGCGCCGCGGGCGGCATGTTCGCGGCCCCCGCCGTGGACGACGCGAGCCTCATCCCCACCCTGGAAGAGGCCGAGCGGCAGCTCATTGCCCGCGCCATGGCCGTCACGAAGGGCCACAAGGGGCGCACGTGTCAGATCCTGGGCATCAGCCGTCCGACCCTTGAACGAAAGCTTCAAAAGTTCGGTCTTGCACAGGGTCAGGGTCCACAGGTGCACCCTTATCCGGTGAAGGATGCTTCCTGACAGTGTCCCAGCCCGGACAAACCGGTGCGCCCCTTTAACGTTTCGTTCAAACTGATCAGACTGTTTGAACGTTCTGTTTCAGGTTTTGGACACAGTTGGGGCATCCGAACCGTGCTGTAGCGCTAAGTACCCGGCATTCCTCGAACTGTTCCCCTGGGAATACTTCAAGTGCCCGTGGCACGCCTCTTGGAAAGGGCAAGGTCCGTCCGCAGCAGCAGCAGCGACCAACCTTTCCCATCCCCTTCCGTCTTTCCAGGAGACTCCCATGCACGGCTTCAACCGCCCCCTCGGCCCCATCGGTTCCAATGTCGTGGCGCCCCTGCAGGCGACGTCGTCCGGGATGATGGTGACGGCGAACAAGCTGGTCCCCGGCCAGGAGGCCATCGACTTCAAGGGGTACTTCAAGGTCGAGTCCTTCCCGCACAACTCGACCATCTACCGCCCCGGCGACACGTCGGACCGCGTGTACCTGCTGAAGTCCGGCCGCGTGCGCCTGATGCGCATTGGCAAGAACAGCACCCGCTCGGTGGTGTCCATCCTGCGCCCGGGCGACCTGTTCGGCGAGCTGTTCCGCCCCGAGGGCACGCCCATCGAGGAGATGGCCGTGGCGGCGGGCGAGGCCGAGGTGTGGAGCATCGAGGGCCGTGACTTCCGCGCCCAGCTGGAGGCCCGTCCGGCCCTGGCGGTGGACGTGGTGCGCGCCTACGCGGACCGCGTGCGCTCGCTGCGCAAGCGCGTGCTGGGCCTGACCTTCAAGGAGGTGCCGGCCCGGCTGGCGGACACCCTGCTCACGCTGGTGGAGGCGCACGGCGAGCGCTGCCCCCACGGCGGTGAGACGGACCTGCGCGGCATCACCCAGCAGGACCTGGCGGACCTGGTGGGCGCCTCGCGCTCCTTCGTGTCCACGCTCATCAACGAGATGAAGCGCGAGGGCGTGCTCGGCAACGTCGGCCGCATCCTCTGCGTGCGTGACCAGAAGGCCCTGCGCAAGCTGGCCTCCAAGGAGAAGTAGGCTGCGCGTCCCCGTCCAGGGGACCGTGACGTCCAACGGGCCTGACCGCGGAGTGCATCCGCGGCCGGGCCCGTGGTGTTTTCAGCGCACGGTGCTGTTCAGAACGTGAAGCCCATGCCGAACTCGGGGGCGAAGCTCCGGTCCTGCCCCGGGGGGCGGACCTCGGAGTCCAGGTAGAGGCTGCGCGCCCCACCCCGCAGCATGAGGCTGCCCAGGTGCAGCGCCAGGCCCGCGCGCACGTCCATCTGCCGGTAGGGAAAGGGCGTCACCTGGAAGCGCGCCTCCACGTCCAGAGGCCCCAGGAGGCACGCCTCCACGGACATGCCCAGGCTGGGGCCCACGTAGACGCGGCCGGGAAGATCCACGGTGGAGACGCCGGCCTCCGCGCGCATGCGCAGGTCCTCCCGGACGAGGGAGGAGTACGTCACGTGCAGCTCCCCCAGGGTGCGGATGTCGCGGGACGAAGCCCCTGCCCCGGTGCCCATCAGCCGGGACAGCCGCAGGTCCACTCCGAAGCGGCGGAGGTCCCAGCCGACGTCGAAGTCCACGCCCATGCCCCCCTCGACGGGGGACGCCAGCACGCCCGCGCGGAAGGAGAACGGCACGGCGTGCCGCAGCGAGTTGCGCTCGGGCGGCGCGTCCACACCGTCGCTGTCGTGGCCGTGGTGGGTGCCCGTGGCGGCGATGGCCTCCCCCATTCCACGGAACAGCAGCTCGAAGACCGCGCCCAGGATGATGGCTGCGGCGTCGTCTGACGCGCTGGCGCTGCAACAGTCATCCGTGGAGGACACCGTCGTCGTCTTGAGCGAACGGTTCCGGTTCTCGTCCTCCTTCTTCGAAGCGTCGTCATCGGCGCCAATGGCGGACGCCTTGTGGACGGGCTTCGACGTTTCGTTGGAGTCCGAGTGCTTGCCGAAGCGCGCTTCGGCGGGAGGCGCGGCGAGCAGGCCCGCGAGGAGCCCTCCGCCCAGCACGACCTTGGGGAACGACATGGGGTTGAACCCCCTCCGCGAGGCACGGCCGGCCCGACCGCCCCTCACGCGCCGCATTCAAATCCCGGGGGCCCACGGGAAGTCAACGGCCGGTGTTCGCGAAGCGTGACGGAGCGCGTTGCGCGCTTGCCCTCGGACGGGGGGCCGCACAGCATGCGCGGCCATCGTGCCCGTCCCTACCGAGTCCCCGAGCCCCCATCGCACGTACACCGACCGCCGCGCGGCCGCCCAGGCGGACCTGACGGCGCTGGACCGCGTCAGCGCGAGGTACGCCAACCTGCGCACCGTGGCCTTCGTGGCGGCGCTCGTCATCGCGGCGCTGACGCTGATGGGCCGGCTGCCCAAGCCCTGGTGGTGGGCCGCGGCGGGCGCGCTCGCCGTCTATGGCCTGCTGGCGGTGCTGCACCACCAGGTGTTCCTCAAGGAGCAGCGCGCGCGCCTCTTCGTCCTCCTCAACGAGCGGGGCCTCGCGCGGCTGGAGGGCGGCTGGCACTCCTTCACCGACACGGGTGAGCGGTTCCTCTCCCCCAATCACCTGTACGCGACGGACCTGGATGTCTTTGGCCAGGGCAGCCTCTTCCAGCTCATCAACGAGACGGCGACACGCGCGGGCGAGGAGCGGCTGGCGGCGTGGCTGTCCGCGCCCGCGACCGCGGAGACGGTGGTGACCCGGCAGGGCGCCGCGCGTGAGCTGGCCCCGCGCGTGGACTTCCGCCAGGAGCTCTGCGTGGACGCCCGCGCGGTGGCGAAGGACAAGGCGGACCCGGCCCTCTTCATCCAGTGGGCGGAGGCCGGCCCGTCGCTGGACGCCATCCGCTGGTCACGTCCGCTGGCCGTGCTGCTGCCCCCCGTGACGCTCACCCTCTTCATCCTGGGCACGGTGGGCGTGGTTCCCGACAGCCTCGTGTGGCTGGGCCTGTTCGCGCAGCTGGGCATCGCGGTGGCCACGCGCCGCACGCTGAAGCGGATGGATGACGCCGTGGAGCAGGGCGAGCGCGGCTTCGTGCGCTACGCGTCCCTCTTCGAGCGCGTGGAGGGACAGACCTTCGAGCACCCGCGCCTGAAGCAGCTCCAGTCCGGCCTGCGGGCGGAAGGCGGCCCCCCGGTGTCCGCGCTGTTCCGGCGCTTCAGCCGGCTGTACTCGCTCATCGAGTTCAAGCGGCACCAGTTCCACGCCCTGGTGCACTGGCTCACGCTCTGGGACATCCACGCCCTCTTCGCGCTGGAGGGCTGGAGGGCCGCCCACGGCCGCGACGTGCGCCAGTGGTTCGAGGGGCTCGCGGAGCTGGAGGCCCTCTGCTGCCTGGGCGGGCTCGCGCATGACCGGCCCGCGTTCACCTGGCCCCAGCTGGAGGCCCAGGGCCCGCGCGTGGAGGCCACGGCGCTGGGGCACCCGCTCCTGGACGCGCCCGTGCCCAACGACGTGTCCCTGCCCGGCCCGCGCCACGCGCTGCTGATTACGGGCTCCAACATGAGCGGCAAGACGACGTTGATGCGCGCGCTGGGCGCCAACGTGGTGCTGGCGCTGGCGGGCGCGCCGGTGTGCGCGGCGGCGTTCCGGCTGTCCCCGGTGCAGGTGCTCACCAGCATGCGCGTGAAGGACTCGCTGGAGCGCGGCGTGTCGTACTTCCACGCGGAGGTGCTGCGGCTGAAGACGGTGCTGGACGCGGCGGCGGCCGCGAAGGGCCAGGCCCTCTTCCTGCTGGACGAAATCCTGCTGGGCACCAACACCCGCGAGCGCCAGATTGCCTCGCGCGAGGTGCTGCGGCTGCTGCTCGCCTCCGGCGCGTGTGGCGCGGTGACGACGCATGATTTGTCCTTGGCGGTGCTGGCGGACGAGCCGGGCTCGCACGTGGTGAACGTCCACTTCCGCGACCACCTGGAGGACGGGAAGATGGTGTTCGACTACCGGCTCCGGCAGGGGGTGGTGGACACCACCAACGCGCTGCGGGTGCTGCGCCTGGCGGGCGTCCCGGTGAACGACCCGGACGCCCCGGCCTCCTGACCGTCCGCCTGCGCGCCCCCTTCGTGTGACAGGGGGCGCGAAGCGGAAAGCGGACTACTTCGCCAGCTCCACCAGCGCCGCGGCACCCATGCCGCCGCCAATGCACATGCTCACCACGCCGTAGCGGCCGTCCCGGCGCTTCAGCTCGCGCAGGATGGTGGCCACCATGCGCGCGCCGGACACGCCCAGCGGGTGGCCCAGGGCGATGGCGCCGCCGTTCGGGTTCACCTTGTCCAGCGGGATGCCCAGCTCGCGGATGCAGTGCAGCGCCTGCGCGGCGAAGGCCTCGTTGAGCTCGAACACGCTGATGTCCTCAATCTTCAGCTTGTTGCGCTCCAGCAGCTTGCGGATGGCCGGCACCGGGCCCACGCCCATGATTTCCGGCGGCACGCCGGCGACCACGTAGTCCACGAAGTAGCCCAGCGGCTTGACGTTGAGCTCCTTCGCCTTCTCCTCGCTCATCACCACCGCGGCCGCCGCGCCGTCCGTCAGCGGCGACGCGTTGCCCGCCGTCACCACGCCCTTGGCGTTGAAGGCCGGGCGCAGCTTGGCCAGGCCCTCCACCGTCGTCTCCGGGCGCAGGATGGTGTCCACGGAGACGGTGACTTCCTTCTTCGTGCCGTCCTCGTCGAACATCGTCGTGGTGACGGGGAAGATCTCCTCCTTGAACTTCCCCTGCTCGCGCGCGGTGGCCGCGCGGCGCTGGCTCTCCGCCGCGAACTTGTCCGCGTCCTCACGCGTGACGCTGTAGCGCGTGGCGATGTTCTCCGCGGTGGCGCCCATGGAGGTGTAGACCTCCGGGATCTTCTCCATGATCTCCGGGTTGGCGGAGACCTTGTTGCCACCCATGGGCACCATGGTCATGGACTCGGTGCCGCCGGCGATGGCCACCTGCATCATCCCGGACTTGATGCCCTGCGCCGCCTGCGCCACGGACTGCACGCCGGAGGAGCAGAAGCGGTTGATGGTCATGCCCGGAACGGTGTCCGGCAGCCCCGCGAGCAGGCTCGCGTTGCGGGCCACGTTCATGCCCTGCTCGGCTTCCGGCATGGCACAGCCCAGGATGACGTCCTCCACGTCCGTCGGCTTCAGGCCGGGGACCTGGGCGACGGCCTCCTTGATGGCAAGGGCCGCGAGCGTATCCGGACGCGTGTCCTTGAACTCTCCCTTGTGGGCGCGGGTGAAGGGGGTGCGCACCGCGCTGGCAATCACGACTCGACCGGACATGTCAGGTGTCTCCCTGCCCGGACAGCGTCCGAGCGTGCTTCGGAATTCGTGTCTGGAAACCCATTGAGTAAACGCCCCGCGCTAGTTGCGCAGCGGCTTGCCCTTCTCGAGCATGAACATCATGCGGTCCTGGGTCTTCTCCTCGCCGATGAGGCTCAGGAACGCTTCCATCTCCAGCTCCAGCAGCTTGTCCTCGGTCACCAGCACGGACGGGCTGGTGTCACCGCCGGAGAGCACGCGCGCCAGCTTCTGGGCGATCTTCCGATCGTGGGCGCTGATCTGATTGTTGAGCTGCATGTCGTACAGCATCATGTCGATGGTGGCCGCGCCGTTGGGGCCCGGCAGCCGGAAGCGCGTAGGACGCGGCGGGCGGAAGCCGCCGTTCGCCAGCCCCAGCACGCGCGACTTCGCGTCCGACAGGAGGAAGTCGCGGTTGCCCGTGATGCCGTCCTGCTGCGACAGGAAGCCGAACTCGCGGGCCTCCTCCGCGCTCGTCGCCACCTTCGCGGTGCCGATGGCGAGGAACACCTTCTTGAGGAAGGGCAGCGCGTCGAAGTCCTTGTCCGCCGCGTACGCGCCGAACACGTTGCGCAGCAGCATCATGGTGCCGCCGCCGCCCGGGATGAGGCCCACGCCCACTTCCACGAGGCCCATGTACAGCTCCGCGCTGGCCTGCACCGCGTTGCCACCCATGGTGACCTCCGCGCCGCCGCCCAGCGTGAGGTTGAAGGGCGCCGTCACGACGGGCACGGGGCTGTAGCGCATGCGCTGGTTGGCCTGCTGGAACGCGGACGCCATCTTGCGGATGGAGTCGAAGTCCTCGCTCTTGGCCGCCATCAGCATGGCCATGATGTTCGCGCCGGCGGAGAAGTTGGACCCGTCGTTGCCGATGACGAGACCCTTGAAGTTCTTCTCCGTCTCATCCAGCGCGGTGTTCATCATCGCGATGATGTCATCGTCGATGGAGTTCATCTTGGAGTGGAACTCCAGCAGCGTCGCGCCGTCGCCCATGTCCCACAGCGACGCGCTGTCGTTGCCGGTGATCTTCTTGTTGCCGCGCTTCAAGTACTCCACGCGGAAGGTGCGCGCGTTCTCCTGCACCGGCTTCACGGACTTGGACGGGATGTCCCAGTAGGTGTCGCGGCCGTCCTGCACGCCGTAGAAGGACGTGCGGCCCTTGGCCAGCATCTCCTCCACCCAGGCGGCGGGCTTGAGGCCCAGCGCCTTCATGCGCTCCACGCCCTTCTGGACACCGTAGGCGTCCCAGACCTCGAAGGGCCCCAGGTCCCAGCCGAAGCCCCAGCGCACGCCGCGGTCCACGTTGACCAGGTCGTCGGCGATCTCCGGGATGCGGCGGCTGGAGTACGCCAGCACGTCCAGGGTGACGCGCTCGGCGAACTTGCCGGCCTTGTCGTCCGCGTTCATCACGGACGCCACGCGCTCCTTGACGTTCTCGATGTCCTTCGCGGCGCCCAGCGAGTCGAAGCGCACCTTCGCCTGCGGCCGGTACTCCAGCGACTTCAGGTCCAGCGCGAGGATGTCCTTGCCGCCGGAGGCGCGGTCCTTCTTGTAGAAGCCGCCGCCCGTCTTGTCGCCCAGCATCCCCTTCTCCACCATCTTCTGGAGGAAGTCGGGGGCGGCGAAGACGTCGCGCTCCTCGTCGTGGGTCAGCGTGTCGTAGCAGTTCTTCGCCACGTGGGTGAACGTGTCCAGGCCCACGATGTCCGCGGTGCGGAACACGGCGGACTTGGGACGGCCCATGGCCGGGCCGAAGATCTTGTCCACCTCTTCGATGGACATCTCCGTCTTCTGCATCTCGGAGATGGTCCGCATCATCCCGTACACGCCGATGCGGTTCGCGATGAAGTTGGTGGTGTCCTTGCCGTAGACGATGCCCTTGCCCAGGACCTCTTCACCGAACTTGTGGATGGTCTTCACGACCTCCGGGTTCGTCTCCTGGCCCGCCACGAGCTCCAGCAGCTTCATGTAGCGCACGGGGTTGAAGAAGTGCGTGACGAGGAAGTTCTTCTTGAACTCCGCGCCGCGGCCTTCGGTCATGCCCACGATGGAGAGGCCGGAGGTGTTGGAGGAGATGATGGCGTCCTTGCGGGCGTGCTTCTCCACCTTGGCGAACAGGGCCTGCTTGACGGCCAGGTCCTCCTTCACCACCTCGATGATCCAATCGCACTCGCCCAGCCGCGCGAGGTCGTCCTCCAGGTTGCCCACTTCGATGGCGGCCAGCACCTGCTCGGACACGATGGGGCTGGGCTTCGCCTTGCGCAGGTTGGCCAGCGCTCCTTGCGCGAACTTGTTGCGGAACGCCTTGGAAGCGGTGTCCTCGCCCGGGCCAGCCTTGGGCGGAACGATGTCCAGCAACAGGGCGCGCACGCCGGAGTTGGCCAGATGCGCGGCGATGCCGCTGCCCATCACGCCAGCGCCAAGCACCGCCACTTTTCGGATCCGGGTCGTCATCGGAAATTGGCTCCCTTGAAAGGAAGTAGGGGACTGCACAAATGTAGGCGATTGACCCGGAAGTCAACCGGCATTGCCGTCGGGTGTGCTCGCCAGGAGGTCGGCTCCCCGACTACAAGTCGGGGCCCATGGCTCGCCTCGACCCGCACTCGTACAACGACAGCACGCAGCCTGAGACCGAAACGTTGGACTGGAAGGCTCGCGTCGATTTCCGGACGCGCCGCCTGCACGCGGAGGCCACGCTGACGCTCAAGGAGGCGTCAGCGGGGCCCCTCGACCTGGACACCCGCGACCTGGACATCCGGGGCGTGGTGGATGCCCAGGGTCGCCCCTTGCCCTACATCCTCTCCCCTCCCGAACCCATCCTGGGAAGCCGGCTGCGGATTGAGCTGCCCGCGGGGGTGAAGCAGCTCACGGTGCGCTACCGGACCTCGCCGGAGGCCAGCGCCCTGCAGTGGCTGACCCCGCCGCAGACGGCGGGCGGGCAGCAGCCGTTCCTGTTCAGCCAGTGCCAGGCCATCCACGCGCGCAGCGTGGTGCCGCTGCAGGACACGCCGCGCATCCGCATCCGCTACCGCGCGTCCCTGCGCGTGCCCAAGCAGCTCAAGTCCGTGATGGCGGCGTCCTTCGTGGCGCGCGAGGAGCACGGCGTGGAGGCGGAGGAGCACTACGAGATGCCGCAGCCGGTGCCCCCGTACCTGCTGGCGTTCGCGGTGGGCAGCCTCACGTCGAAGGAGCTGGGGCCGCGCTCGCGGGTGTGGGCGGAGCCGGAGGCGCTGGAGGACGCGGCGGACGAGTTCGCGGGCGTGGACGACATGCTCAAGGCCGCGGAGTCGCTCTTCGGGCCGTACGACTGGGAGCGCTTCGACCTGCTCCTGATGCCGCCGTCGTTCCCGTACGGCGGCATGGAGAACCCGCGCCTGACGTTCCTCACGCCCACGCTCATCGCGGGGGACAAGAGCCTGGTGAACGTGGTGGCGCACGAGCTGGCGCACTCGTGGACGGGCAACCTGGTGACGAACGCGTCCGCGGAGCACTTCTGGCTCAACGAGGGCTTCACCGTCTTCGCGGAGCGCCGCATCCTGGAGGCGCTGGCGGGGCCGGAGGTCGCGGCGCTGCACGCGGCCCTGGGGCGCCGGTCGCTGGACGAGGCGCTGCACCACTTCCGCGCGCACCCGCAGCTCACCGCGCTGCGCACGCACCTGGCCGGCGTGGACCCGGACGAGGCCTTCTCCCAGATTCCCTACGAGAAGGGCTACCTGCTCCTGCGCGCGCTGGAGGACGCGGTGGGCCGTCCCGCCTTCGACGGCTTCCTGCGCCGCTACCTGGCGAAGTACCGCTTCCAGGCGCTCACCACGGAGGAGTTCGTCCGCTTCACGGAAGAGGAGCTGCCCGGCGCGCTGGCGAAGGTGGACGCGGACGCGTACCTCAACCGGCCCGGCGTGCCGGAGAGCGCGCCCCGCCCTGCCTCCGCGCGGCTGGAGGCGCTGGAGAAGCTGCGCGGGAAGGTGCCGACGCAGGCGGACACGAAGGACTGGACGCCCACCGAGTGGCAGCTGTTCCTGGAGTCCATGCCGGTGGACACGTCCAAGGACGTCTTCCGGGAGCTGGACGCGAAGTACTCGCTCACCGGGAGCCGCAACTCGGAGGTGCTGGTCGCGTGGCTGGTGGCGGCGCTGCGCGCGGGCTTCGACGCGCCGCTCGGCCGGGCCGAGGAGTTCCTCGGCGAGGTGGGCCGGATGAAGTACCTGAAGCCGCTCTACAGCGTGCTCGCCTCGTCGCGCGACCACCGCAAGGTGGCGCGCGCGGCGTTCGAGAAGCACGGGGCGAGGTACCACCCCATCGCGCGGCAGGGAGTCGAGCTCATCCTCGCCCGCGCGTGAAGCGGACTACTTGAGGGTCGCGTCCAGGCGCTTCTTGGACAGGGCCAGGTACTCCGGGTTCATGTCGATGCCCACGTAGCGGTGGCCGTGCTTCAGGGCGGCCACGCCGGTGGTGCCGCTGCCGTTGAAGGGGTCCAGGACGAGCGAGTTCTCCGGGCAGCTCGCCTCCAGGATGCGCTCCAGCAGGGCCACCGGCTTCTGGGTGGGGTGGCTGCCGAAGGCCTTCTCCTCGCCGCGCGGGCCGTCTGCGTCCACATGCGGCCGGCGCCGTCGGCGGTGAGCTCCTCGTCACCGTTGCGCGGCAGGGCCCACACGTCGCGCATCTGCTTGCCGCCGTTCTCCGCCTTCATGCGCTGGTAGTTGAAGACGTGCTTCAGCTTGCCGCCGGACGACGGCGAGGCCCAGATGAGCAGCTCGGTGGAGTGCGTGAAGTAGCGGCACGCCAGGTTGGGGCTCGCGTTGGGCTTGTACCAGGTGACGGTGTTGAGCAGCTTGTAGCCCAGCTTCTGCATGGCGAAGCCGGCGTTGAAGATGACGTGCTGCGTGCCGCTCACCCACAGCGTGCCGGTGGGGCGCAGCAGGCGCTGGCAGGCCGCGAGCCACTTCGTGGTGAAGGCGTGGTCCTCCTCCACCCCGCGGGAGACGTCCCACTGCCCCTTGGCCACGGAGACGCGCTTGCCGTTCTTGCAGGTGGTGCCGCCGTTGGAGAGGAAGTACGGCGGGTCCGCGAAGATGAGGTCGAAGGACTGCTCGGGCAGCTGGGCCATCAGCTCCAGGCTGTCGCCCTGCAGCAGCGTGTAGGCCTCCCCGCGCTTCGCGAAGACGCTGTCGTTCTGGGAGCGTCGGACAATCTTCAGGGCAGGGGCAGCAGCTTCCGCGAACATCACGCCTCCGTCTTTGGGACAGACGTCTTCAGGGACGCGGCGGACTGTGCGGTCAGTTGGCTGCTACGTCGAATTTCTGGCCTGTAATTGGCTGTAGCAGCGAAAGCGCGTGCGGAAATTTGACGAGCGCGTGGAGCTGAAACACCGCGAGCAGGGCGGGAGCGCCTCTGTCTTTCGAGGCCCTCCACGACCCTGCTCGTGGGGTACAGCGGATGCTGTGGAGCCGAAGGACTAGGCCTTCTCGGGCTCGGCGGCCTTCGCGCCCTTCTTGGCGGCCGGCGCGGCGGGGGTGGCGGGCGTGGCGCCGGGCTTCGCGGCGGGAGCCTGGGGCTCCGCAGCCAGCGCCGCCTGGGCGGAAAGCAGGGTCAGGCACGTCAGGGAGACTGCAAGTCGGTTTGTCATGGTCATGGTGTTTTCCTCGGACTACAGGGAGAGACCATAACGGCGGGTTTGCGATGACAGAAATTGTTTCGTCACCGGGTGCATGTCTGGCTATCGGCCAGGGCGACAGGGTTCGAGGGGGCAGGGCATGAGCGCGCCATGGGTCTTCCTCTGTTCGGGACAGGGGTCGCAGTACCTGCAGATGGGCGTGGACCTGTACCGCCACGACCCGGTGTTCCGGGAGTGGGTGCTGCGGCTGGACCGCGTGGCGACGCCGCTCATCGGCACGTCGGTGGTGGGGCTGTTGTACGGGGACGGCCGCTCCGGCGCGCCGCTGCCTCGCGCGCTGCACAGCAACGCGTCCATCTTCACGGTGGAGTACGCGCTGGCGCGCTCGCTGATGGCGCGGGGGGTGGAACCGGCGATGACGCTGGGTGTGAGCCTGGGGGAGATCGTCGCGGCGGCCATCGCGGGCATCTACGAGCCGGAGGCCGCGCTGGAGGCGTGCGTCCGGCTGGCCCGGGCGGTGGAGGGCGCGTGCGAGGCGGGCGGGATGCTGGCCGTCCTCCATGATCCGGCGCTGCTGGAGCGCGAGCCCGGCCTCTTCCAGGGCGTGGAGTTCGCGGGGCGCAACGACGCCTTCCAGTTCGTGGTGTCCGGCCGCGTGGAGGCGCTGCGCGCGGTGGAGGCGCGGCTCCAGGCGCGCGGCATCACCACCTTCGAGCTGCCGGTGGCGCACGCGTTCCATTCGTCGTTCATGGACCCCGCGCGGGAGCGCTACCTGGCGGACCTGCGGGGCCTGCCGCAGCGGCCCGCCCGCATCCCGATGGTGTCCGGGCTGGACGGCGGCATCCGCCGCGAGCTACCCCCCGAGCACCTGTGGGGCGCCATCCGGGGCCCCATGGCGTTCTCCGACGCCGTTCGCGGGCTGGTGGCTCGGGGTGAGTACGCCTTCATCGACGTGGGCCCCTCCAGCTCGCTGGCGAACCTGTTGAAGGCGGGCGTCGCGAAGAGCGGACGCCCCGCGGTGTTCTCCGTGATGACGCCGGCCCACGGCGAGGTGGAGCGCCTGAAGCAACTGGAGCGCGCGCTCGTGCCTCCTCCCGCCGTGTCCTCTCCTCCACTCCAGCATGAGAAGAAAAGCATGATCGCGTACGTCTTCCCGGGGCAGGGCACCCAGCGCAAGGGCATGGGGGCGCGCCTGTTCGAGCCGTACCGGTCGCTCACGGACAAGGCGAGCGACATCCTGGGCTACTCCATCGAGGAGCTGTGCCTCCAGAACCCGGACAACCGCCTGGGGCAGACGCAGTACACGCAGCCGGCGTTGTACGTGGTCAACGCGCTGTCGTACCTGGAGAAGAAGGCGAAGGACGGCGAGCCGGACTTCGTCGCCGGCCACAGCCTGGGTGAGTACAACGCCCTCTTCGCCGCGGGCAGCTTCGACTTCGAGACGGGCCTGCGGCTGGTGAAGCGCCGCGGTGAAATCATGGCCGAGGCCAGGGGCGGCGGCATGGCGGCCGTGGTCGGCCTGTCGCGCGAGCGCGTTGAAGAAGTGCTGCGCTCGTCGGAGGAGTTCGGCGCGCTGGACGTGGCGAACTTCAACACGCCGAACCAGGTGGTCATCGCCGGGCCCGCGGACGTAGTGCAGCGCGCGAGCCCGGCCTTCGAGGCGGCGGAGGCGAAGGCGTACGTGCTGCTCAAGGTGAGCGCGGCCTTCCACTCGCGCTACATGGTCGCGGCGTCGGAGACGTTCCGCCGGTTCCTGGCGGGCTTCGACTTCCAGCCGCCCCGCATTCCGGTCATCTCCAACGTGGAGGCGCGGCCCTACGAAGCGGCGCGGTGCCGCGAGCTGCTCGCCATCCAGATCGCCAGGCCGGTGAACTGGGCGGGCACGGTGCGCTACCTGCTCGCGCAGCCGGGGATGAAGATCGTGGAGGTGGGCCCCGGCATCGTGCTCGCCAACATGCTGAGGGACTTCGAGGCAGAGGCTCCGTCCGCGCCCGTCGCGGCCCCGGCACCCACCCAGGTCCCCGCGCCGTCCGTGCCGGAGGCGAGCGCGCCAGTGGCACCTCCGCCCGCGGCCCCCGAGCCCCGGCGCAACGGGGTCCTCCGGCACGAGCCGCGCGAGGCCGCTCCGGTGGCACAGGAGGGCTTCTCCGCGGCGTCGCTGGGCAGCGCGGAGTTCCGCGCCGACCACGGCATCAAGTACGCCTACGTGGCGGGCGCGATGTACCGGGGCGTGGCGTCCAAGGAGCTGGTCGTCGCCATGGGCAAGGGCGGCATGCTCGGCTACTTCGGCTCCGGCGGCGTCCCGCTCCGCGACACCGAGGCCGCCATCCTCCACATCCAGCGGGAGCTGTCGCGAGGCCAGGCCTACGGCATCAACCTGCTGAGCAGCCCGCAGAACCCGCAGCTGGAGGAGGACACCGTCGACCTCTTCCTGCGCCACGGCGTGCGCCACATCGAGGCCGCGTCCTACATGGCCGTGACCTCCGCGCTGGTGCGCTACCGGCTGGTGGGGCTGGAGCGGGACGCGCGCGGCAACGTCGTCCCGAAGAACCACATCGTGGCCAAGGTCTCCCGCCCGGAGATCGCCGAGGCCTTCCTGCGTCCCGCGCCGGAGCGGCTGGTGCGGCGCCTGGTGGAGCAGCGGCGCATCACCCCGGAGCAGGCGGAGTGGTCCCAGCGCGTCCCCCTGGCGGACGACCTCTGCGTGGAGGCGGACTCCGGCGGCCACACGGACCAGGGCGTCGCGTACGCCCTCACGCCCGCCATCATCCGCCTGCGCGACCGCATGATGACCCAGTACGGCTACGCGAAGCGCGTGCGCGTGGGCGCGGCCGGAGGCATCGGCACGCCCGAGGCCGCCGCGGCGGCGTTCATGCTGGGCGCGGACTTCATCCTCACCGGCTCCATCAACCAGTGCACGGTGGAGGCGGGCACCAGCAACGAGGTGAAGGAGCTGCTCCAGGGCCTCAACGTCCAGGACTTCGACTACGCCCGGCCGGGGACCTGTTCGAGCTGGGCGCGCGCGTCCAGGTGGTGAAGAAGGGCCTCTTCTTCTCCGCCCGCGCGAACAAGCTCTACGACCTCTATCGCTTCCACGACTCGCTGGAGCAGATCGACGCGAAGACCCGCGAGCACCTGCAGACCGCCTACTTCCGCAAGAGCTTCGACGCCGTCTACGAGGACGTGAAGGCCTACTACCCGCCGTCGGAGATTGAGAAGGCGGAGGCCCTGCCCAAGTACAAGATGGCGCTCATCTTCAAGTGGTACTTCGGCCACAGCACGCGACTGGCGCTGGGCGGCTCCAAGGACAGCCGCATCGACTACCAGGTGCACAGCGGGCCGGCGCTCGGCGCCTTCAACCAGTGGGTCAAGGGCACGCCGCTGGAGCGCTGGGAGAACCGGCGCGTCGCGGAGATTGGCGAGCTGCTCATGCAGCAGACCGCCCAGGTCATCACCGACCGGATGCGCGCCTTCGGTGCGCTCCCGCGCGGCAACGTTCACGCAGCAGCTTGAGCAGGACAGGGACAACGACGATGAGCACGGACCTCTTCCAGGTGATTTCGGAGAACATCCTCAAGGTGCTGCCGGACGTGGACGCACGGCTGATCACCCCCGAGCGGCAGCTGAAGGAGCTGGGCGCGAACTCCATCGACCGGATGGAGATCGTCATGGGCACGATGGAGGACCTGGGCATCAACGTCCCCGTCACGGAGCTCAGCCAGGCCAAGGACATCGGCTCGCTGCTGGGCATCTTCCAGCGGCACCACGCCCAGCGCTCCTGAGCCACGCACCGTGAGTGACCGCCGCATCATCATCACCGGCATGGGGGCGCTGACCGCCCTGGGCGCCGGCGTGCCCGCGCTCGCGCGAGGGCTGCGCGAGGGCCGCGTC
>NZ_JBKGHJ010000269.1:0-11522 GCF_046520365.1 Corallococcus sp. 4LFB | reverse complement strand
AACGACGCAAGCGTGAGGCTTCCCTCGGGAGCGGAAGCTAAACCGGAAGCGGATGCATCTGGAACACAGGCCCCATTGGCAACAAAGTAGGAAGGTTTCAACGAGTCGAGCGCCCTCAGGCGATGCTTGAGGTCGTCTCGCTGCGCCTGCGTCAGGCGAGCGTGATAGAACCTGGGAGGTTTCTCCATGCCCATCCGCTGTTTGTAGATGACATCTCCCGATGGATAGATGGCGACGTTCGGAGAACGGTCAAACAAGAAGACGCTCGAAGTCCAATAGACGAGGAGCGGCACCGCTTGTCTGTCAACAGGGGATGACCCTGCGCCATGCCCGGTGGAGGCACATCCGGCGCCCATCAGCGCGACGCAAAGAAGGGACACAGTCGTTCGTGTCAGCACGGATGGAAACCCCAGGTGAGGCCGGAGCCCAGAAGGACACCGGCGAAGAGCACGCCTACTGTAACCCGGGCGCTCCTGGGCGCCGGGACCGGTGCCTTTCGTCCCTGGCACAGGGGCTTTAACGTGGGGCGGATGCGTTGCGGCACTCACGACTGGTCCATCGCCGGCCCCTTCCTGAACATCCAGCACAAGGTCGGCCCCATCGACGGCTGGCTGGCGCGTGGTGCGGCGCTGGTCGTGGTGGCCTTCCCGGCCATTGCCTACGCGATGGGCTTCTTCGGTGATGTGCGCATCTGGCTCCTGATGCTGGCCATGGGGGCCGTGTCCCTCCACCACCTGACGTCCCGGTGGAAGGTGGTCCTGGATCAGGAGGCCCGGACCGTGTGGCGCCGCGCCGGTGTCCGGGAAGCCCTGGGGGCGAAGCCGCAGCCCCTGGAGTCGTTCACGTCGGTAGCCCTCTACCTGCGCGACAATGGGTCCACGGAGGGGCTCTTCATCGCGAAGGTCTATGTCGTGGCGCTGATGGGGCCTTCCGGCGCGCTCGTCCTGTCCCACAGCGACGACCGGGACGAGGCGCTGAGCCTTGCCCAGGCCGCCGCCCGGTTCCTCGGGCTGGGGCTGAGCGTGGAAGGCGGGCAGAGCCGCTCCGTGGCCGCGCGCCTGGCGGAAGCGCCGCTCACGGGTGAACGTCTCCCGGACCTGCCCTACGGCAGTGGCCTCCAGTTCAAGCAGGACACCCGGGGGCTGACGCTGGAGCTGCCGCCGTGTGGATGGCGTCCCACCTACGCCGCGCAGGCGGCCTTCGCCGTCCTCATCGCGGTAGGCGGGCCGCTCTTCCTGCTGAAGCAGTGGCGGCAGATGTTCGGAATGCAGTCCGCAGCTTCGCCGGTGCCCATCCTCGTGAGCACGCTCTTCGTTGCCTGCGGTGCCTGCTTCTGGTGGTGGGTCGCCCGGGAAGCCACCAGCCAGTGGTCCATCAACGCCTCCTCGCGGGGCATCGAACTGACGCGGTACGGCCCCTGGCGGGCCCGGAAGGTCCTGCGGATCCCGGCCTCGCGCATCCAGGACATCGACGTGCGCGACGCAAGGACAAAAGTCTCCCGGGGCCGGGGCATCGTCATCGAGCACGACAAGGGTGCCGAACTGCTCGGCCTGGACCTGTCGCAGGAGGAGCTGGAATGGGCGGAGAAGGTGCTGCGCCGCGCCCTGACGTCTCATCCCCGCGCAGCGGCAAATCAAGTCGCATGAGCCAGCACTGTCACGGCATCTCAAGCCGGTGAATCAGCCCTGGCGAAGCCCCGGGAGCGATGAAAAGAGGGGTGCCATCGAGCGGAGCGCTTCGCTCCTTCAGGAAGGTACTCAGCAGTTCTTCCGCCAGGGCATCCGGGTTGCTGAGGTAGTTGAGAACATGCATGCGCAACTCAAGATTGGGATGGGAGTAGCTGGCGTCCCGGAAGCGCGCCCGCCGCACCAGCCCCTGCTCTCCGAAGCCCTCCACGACGCGCAGTCCCGTGATGTTGAACGTCGTCGTGCTGAACGTTCCTTGAATGGCCTTGGCTTCCATCCATCTGTCCATGTTGGAGCCATCAGACAAGGCCTCCTTGATATGTTCTAGCGCGAAGAGATCCGCGCGAAGCTCTGGGTTGAGATGGGCAGTCCGCCCCGCCTTGACGTCCTCCAGGGTCAGCTCCACGGCAAGCATGTCTTGGAGTTCCAGGGGATGGGTGCCGTCAAAGCTGCCAGCGTCCTCGTGAAAGAGGTGCCCTGCTTCGTGCATCAGCGCGAATGCCAGGACCCGTGGCTCATCAACGGGCAAACCCCCGATGCGAGTCGTCGGAGAGAACAGACGGAAGAAGGCGGGGAGACGGTCCACGTTGACGAAGACGCCATGTCCCTTGGGCGGGACGAAGACGAAATACTCCGGGGCCAGGTTCTTGCCTTCCACCGCATAGACAGGAACCCGCAGTGTCACCGAGAAGCCACCGCCCTTCTCGTACACAGGCTGGACGCCGGCTTCACCGCCCTTCCAGGAGGGATACAAGCGAACAGGCGCACCTGGCCCCAGGACCCTATTGGCCAGCGACACGGCCTCCGAGATGGCGCTTCGATAGCGGAATGACTCTTGAAGCCCGTACTGCTGGGGCAGCGGGAGCGCTGGCTCAGTGGAGTCGGAGGCCGTACAGCCAGCGAGCACCAGCGCGACGAACAGGATTGTCGCGCGGCTCATGGGGCATTGAGCAGCAGCGTTTGCTGGAGGCTTTCGAGCGCTTCTTCAAGATCCGCCTCGCTCGTGGGCGCAGCGGCGATTTTCATCGTCTTCTCAAAAGCCTCGCTGATGACCTTGGCTTCGGCGAGGCTCTTTGCGGCGGCGGCCTGGAGCCTGTTGGAGAACCCGGTCGAGACCGCAGCCAGCGCCCCCACGACGCCCACCATCACGGCGAACCTGCTTCGGGAGACCGCGCGAGCCCCTCGCTTCGGAACTCTGGCCGGTTGGGGGCCTCCCGTTGCAGGGGACCCAGGGCTCGGAGCCGCTGGGGATGTCCCCGGCTCTGGCAATTGTCCGAAGTAACCCGCCAGCACCGTGATGAGCGAGCTGAGGCCAAACGCGAGCCACTCGGAGTACTGGGCCCGCTGGGCATTTGACCGGTTCCGCGCGACATAGGTCCTGACGTACAGGTTGGCCTGTTCGCGCAGCTTGCGAACTTCTTCCCGACGATCCGGAGTCAAAGATGGGTGTGGTGTGAAGCTGGCCACCTCGTCGAGCCACAGGGTGGGCACGAACATCCCGGTGGCCTCAACGGAGCCCGGGCTTGCGCTGAGAGAGGATGCAACCCGAGTCCCCAAGACGACGAGCAGAATGACCCCGGCGCCCAGGAGGAGGAGGCCTCCGAGCCTGGCGCGTGGCGGAGTCGTGGCACCGGCTGGCGTCGCGGTCACAGGGGCATCTTGGGACATGGAAATACACCTCCAGGATGGGAGCGAGGCAGCGTTCTGCCGCTTCATGGGGTCCACTGGAGATCAGCCGATGTCGTAATCACAAGCAAGGCCCCGGCCTGGCTGGGAGCCGCGTTCTCGCACAAGCAGCTTGGGAAGCCCTGAAACGCATTCCCTGACGCAGCGCCCCTCCCTGGAGGGCCGCCGTGCGTCCACTGTCCCCAGGCTCAAGGCCACCCGGGTTGAAGCGGGCTTCCCCCTGCGCTACACCGCTCCGCAGTCGCTAGGGGTGCCTCCGGAAGGAGGCTGAGACGGGCGCGTGGCCGCGTTCGATCCCTTTGAACCTGAACCGGTTAGTACCGGCGGAGGGAAGCGGTGTGGGTGCTCCAGGCCCGTCCCGTCTCCCGTCCGTTCTCACGAGGAGCCGTCCGATGAGTGGAGCGTCCAAGAGCCTGAAGGTCGATGGGAAGGTGCTGGAGGGGATCAGCCGCGGCCCGCTTCCCGCCTCGCGCAAGGTCTACGCGCCCGGGTCCCTGCACCCCGACCTCCGCGTCCCCCTGCGCGAAATCGCCCAGACGCCCACGCGTCACCACGGCCCCGCCGGCAGCGGCCCGGAAACCCCCAACCCTCCCGTCTACGTCTACGACTCCAGCGGCCCCTACACCGACCCCGCCGCCGACATCGACCTGCGCCGGGGCCTGCCCGCCGTCCGTGAGAACTGGATCCGCGCCCGCAACGACACCGACGAGCTGTCCGGCATCACCTCCGAGTACGGCCGCGCCCGCGAAGCCGACCCGCGCCTCAATGGCCTGCGCTTCAGCCACATCCGCAAGCCCCGCGTGGCGAAGGCCGGCGCCAACGTCAGCCAGATGCACTACGCCCGCAAGGGCATCATCACGCCGGAGATGGAATACGTCGCCGTGCGCGAGAACCAGAAGCTCGACGCTTCACTCGCCGCCCAGCACCCCGGCCACTCCTGGGGCGCCTCCATTCCGCGGGTGATTACCCCGGAGTTCGTGCGCGACGAGATCGCCCGCGGCCGCGCCATCATCCCGGCCAACGTCAACCACCCGGAGGTGGAGCCGATGATCATCGGCCGCAACTTCCTGGTGAAGATCAACGCCAACATCGGCAACTCCGCCGTCACGTCCTCCATTGAAGAGGAAGTGGAGAAGATGGTCTGGTCCATCCGCTGGGGCGCGGACACCGTCATGGACCTGTCCACCGGCCGCAACATCCACGAGACGCGCGAGTGGATCCTCCGCAACGCGCCCGTGCCCATCGGCACCGTGCCCATCTACCAGGCGCTGGAGAAGGTGAACGGCAAGGCGGAGGAGCTCACCTGGGCCATCTTCCGCGACACCCTCATCGAACAGGCCGAGCAGGGCGTGGACTACTTCACCATCCACGCCGGCGTGCGCCTCCAGTACGTCCCGCTCACCGCGAAGCGCCTCACCGGCATCGTCAGCCGCGGCGGCTCCATCCTCGCCAAGTGGTGCCTCGCCCACCACCAGGAGAACTTCCTCTACACGCACTTCGAGGAGATCTGCGAGATCATGAAGGCGTATGACGTCAGCTTCAGCCTGGGTGACGGCCTGCGCCCCGGCTCCATCGCCGACGCCAACGACGCCGCGCAGTTCGGCGAGCTGGAGACGCTGGGCGAGCTGACGAAGGTGGCCTGGAAGCACGACGTGCAGGTGATGATCGAAGGCCCCGGCCACGTCCCCATGCACCTCATCCAGGAGAACATGACGAAGCAGCTCGCCGTGTGCCACGAGGCGCCGTTCTACACGCTGGGGCCCTCACGACGGACATCGCGCCGGGCTACGACCACTTCACCAGCGGCATTGGCGCGGCGATGATCGGCTGGTTCGGCACGGCGATGCTCTGCTACGTGACGCCCAAGGAGCACCTGGGCCTGCCCGACCGCGACGACGTGAAGGAAGGCGTCATCACGTACAAGATCGCCGCCCACGCCGCGGACCTCGCCAAGGGCCACCCGGGCGCGCAGGCCCGCGACAATGCCCTGTCCAAGGCGCGCTTCGAGTTCCGCTGGGAGGATCAGTTCAACCTGTCCCTGGACCCCGAGCGCGCCCGCGCGTTCCACGACGAGACGCTCCCCGCGGAGGGCGCCAAGGTCGCGCACTTCTGCTCCATGTGCGGGCCGCACTTCTGCTCCATGAAGATCACCCAGGACGTGCGCGACTACGCGGACAAGGTCGGCGTCAACGAGACCCAGGCGCTGGAGCAGGGGATGAAGGACAAGAGCGAGGAATTCAAGAAGGCCGGCCACGAGCTGTACCGCTGAGAGCCGGCCGGCGGACGGGGGCCCCCTGGCGCGGCCCCCTGTCCGCTGGATGACAGGCACCGACACGGCATGCCATGTTGGGCCATCCGGGCGCACCCGTCGCGCCCCCCAGACTTACCGGAAGGGCTCTCATGGACATGGACCCCCAGCAGCGTGAGGATCAGCAGTTCGGCTCGTTCATCACCGGCTCGCCCACGGCGACCCAGGATGAGAAGACGATGGGGATGTTGTCCCATCTGGGCGCCATCGCCGGCCTGGTGGTGGGCGCGGGCTTCCTGGGCTGGGCGGTGCCCCTGTTCCTGATGCTGACCAAGGGCAAGGAGTCGTCCTTCGTCCGCGGCAACGCGGTGGAGTCGCTCAACTTCCAGATCACCACGCTCATCGCGATGTTCGTCTCCGGCATCCTGATGTGCGTGGGCGTGGGCTTCATCCTGGTGCCCGTCGTCGCGCTGGCGTCGCTGGTGTTCAGCGTCATCGGCGGCATCAAGGCGAACGAGGGCCAGCTGTACCGCTACCCCGTGAACCTGCGGCTGGTGAAGTAGCCGTCAGCCGCCAATGCCCATCATGGGCAGGAGCGTGGCGCCGTTTCCGGCCTCCGTGAAGCGGTGCCCCTCCGGCTTCTCTCCCAGCGCGCGGCGCACGGCCACGGCCAGCTCCTCGTCCGTCGCGCCGCCCCGGATGAGCTGATGCAGCGGCGCCTGGGCCCGGCCGCCCAGGCAGCTGCGCAGGTCGCCGTTGGACGCCACCCGCACCCGGTTGCAGCCGCCGCAGAAGTTCTGCGTCAGCGGGGAGATGAACCCCACGCGCCCACCCTCCGTGCGCCAGTAGCGCGCCGGGCCGGACGTGGGGGACGCGGCGCTCTCCGGCGGCTCCTCGGTGAGGACGCGGCCCGCGGCCGTCAGGCGCTCCAGCAGCTCCGCCGTGGGCACCGGCGTGCCCTGGCCAAAGGGCATCAACTCAATGAAGCGCGGGGTGAGGCCGCGCGCGTGCGCGAAGGACACCAGCTCCGGCACCTCCGCGTCGTTGACGCCGCGCATGACCACCACGTTGAGCTTCAGCGACTGGAAGCCCGCGCCCGCCGCCGCGTCGATGCCGCGCAGCACCGCCGCGAAGTCGCCCTGCTTGGAGATGCGCCGGAACACGTCCGCGGACAGCGTGTCCAGGCTCAGGTTGAGCTGGGTGACGCCCGCGTCGCGCAGCGGCACGGCCAGGGACTCCAGGCGGCTGGCGTTGGTGGTGATGGCCAGGTGCTCCACGCCGGCCACCGCGGCGATGCGCCGGGCAATCTCCAGGATGTCCGGCCGGGCGAGCGGCTCGCCGCCCGTCAGGCGCACGCGGCGGATGCCCATGCGCGCGAAGACGGAGACGATGCGCTCGAACTCGCCCGCGTTCAGCAGGTCCTTCTTCCCGCCCCACGACGCGGGCGAGCAGTAGGTGCAGCGGAAGTTGCAGCGGTCCGTGATGCTCAACCGCAAGTAGGTCATGCGCCGCCCCTGGGCGTCACAGAGCGGCGGGGCGAGCGGATTCGGAGCGGGCAGGGGGGCGGTCATCGCGGGGCCTTCCGCCTTCATGGATAGCAACCCTGCCGCGGAAAGGCACCGCTTCCAGCGAGCAGGCTCAGCCCTCGGTGCCGGACGCGGAGCGGATGGCGACGGGCGGCGCGCCAATGGGCGTGGCCGTGCTGCCCACCGGCGGAGAGTCCGGCTCGTCGTCCAGGTCGGTGAGCCGCGCCAGCTCGGACTCCGCCTCGGCGGCGTCCGCGGCGGCCTGCATCGGGTTGAGCTTCTTCTCCGCCATCTGCTTCTTGATGTGGATGAGCCCCTCCTCGCCAATGTCCAGGAACGCCTTCACCACATCCGGGTCGAACTGCGTGTTGGCGCAGCGCTTGATCTCCTGGATGGCGTTGGCGAACGTCGTGCCCTTGCGGTACGGCCGGTCGCTCGTCATCGCGTCCAGCGTGTCCGCCACCGCGAAGATGCGCGCGCCGATGTGGATCTCGTTGCGCTGGAGGTTGCGGGGGTAGCCCGCGCCGTCGTAGCGCTCCTGGTGCGACAGGACGATGTCCGCCGGGGTGGAGAGGAAGGGGATGTTCTGGATCATCTGGAAGCCGATCTCCGGATGACGCCGCATCTCCAGCCACTCGTCGGGGGTGAGCTTGCCGGGCTTGAGCAGCACCGCGTCCGGCACGCCGATCTTCCCGATGTCGTGCAGGAGCGCCCCGCGGCCGATCTCCTCCATCTCCTTGCCGTGGATGCCCATGCGGCTGGCGATGGCGCTCGTGTAGCTGACCACGCGCTGCGAGTGGTCGCTCGTCTCGTGCTCGCGCGCGTCCAGGGCCGCCACCAGCGCCAGCAGCGTGTTCTGGTACGTGTTGGCGATGTTGTGCAGCGCGCTGCGCAGCTCCGCGGTGCGGTCGCGCACCTTGCCCTCGAGCTTCTTCTGGTAGCGCTTGCGCGCCATCTCGATGCGCCGCTTGGCGAGCGCACGCTCGATGGCCCGGATGAGGTCGGTGAGCTTGGGTGGCTTGAGCAGGTAGTCCACCGCGCCCCGGCGCAGACAGTCCACGGCGGACTCGGTGTCGCCGTAGCCGGTGAGCATGATGACGGACGTGTCCGGCAGCCGCTCGCGCAGATTCTCCAGGAGCCACAGCCCGTCCCGGCCCGGCATCTTCATGTCGCTGATGACGAGCGGCGTCTCTTCTTCACCCGCGACGTCGAGCGCCATCTCGGCGCCGTTGGCCACGACGCAGTTGTAGCCCTCCTCGCGGAGGAGCACGGAGATGACGTCGCGGACGGAGTCGTCGTCGTCGACGATCAGGATTCTGGGCGGTGCGGGGGGGATGGCTTCCACGGTGGAAGATTCTAGAGGTTTCCAGGGATTAAAGGCGAACGCGTGCGAGAAATCATCACCCCCTCGCCTCCCTGCCGTCCAGGGTGGGGTGCGAGCCCTGGCGCCGGGGTGAACGTCCCGGGTTCCCGGCGCATTCCCCGCCTCCGCGAGTAGGGCGGGCAGGCGCCCTGCGTCAGCCGCGCGCCATTGTCCCCCGGTCGTAGCGGAACGGGGAGAGCTCCACCGAGGGCTTCTCTCCCAGCACGGCCTGGGCGACGAGCTTCGCGGTGATGGGGGTGAGGAGGATGCCGTTGCGGAAGTGGCCCGTGGCGAGGAACAGGCCGGGCGTGGGCCCTCCCCGATGTAGGGCAGGGCGTCCTGGGTCCAGGGACGGAAGCCGGCCCACGTCTCCACCACGGGCGCGCTGCCCAGGTCCGGGCAGAGCTCCAGCGCCATGTCGAGGATCCGCGCCAGGCCCGCCGCGGTCACCTGCTTGTCGAAGCCCACGTGCTCCATGGTGCTCCCGGCGATGATCCGCCCGTCCGCGCGCGGCACCAGGTAGCCCTTCGCGGACGTCACCACGCGCTCCAGGAGCGGCAGCCGCGTCTGCAGCTGCACCATCTGCCCGCGCGCCGGGCGCACCGCCTGCGCCGACACGCCCGCACCCTGGACCAGGGACGACCAAGAGCCCGCCGCCAGCACCACGGCGTCCGCGCGCAGCACCTCGCCGTCCAGGTCCACGCCCACCGCGCGGCCGTGCTCGTGCACCACGCCGCGCACGTAGCCGCTCTTGAACACCGCGCCCACGCGCGCGGCGGCCATGGTGAGCGCGCGCACGAGGAGCCGGTTGTCCACCTGGTGATCATCCGGGAAGTGCGCGCGCCCACGGCGGTGGGGGACAGGTGCGGCTCCAGCTCGCGCGCGGCCTTGCCGTCGAGCAGCTGGGCGCGCAGCCCCATGCCGTGCTGCCAGCCCACGGTGGACTCCACGTGGTGGAGGTCCGCTTCGTCGAACGCGACGCGCAGCAGGCCGCACGGCCGGTACGCGATGTCCACGCCGGAGAGCTCACGCAGCTCGGCGGCGAAGCTCCCGTAGAGGGCGCGGCTTCGCAGGCAGAGCTCGAAGAAGGGGCCCGGTCCGTCGGCCTCCCACTGCGGCGCGAGGATGCCGCCCGCGGCGCTGGAGGCCTCGGCGCCGGGGATGGAGCGCTCCAGCACCGTCACGCGCACACCGGCCTGCCGGAGTCTCAGCGCGATGCCGCAGCCCATCACGCCACCGCCCACCACGAGGACGTCGGAGGTTGCCATGCGCCGCTTGTGCTCAAGCGAGCACGGGTTTGCAAGCGTCAAGACAGGCGATGACCCGGGGTGACTTGACGCCGGGGCCTCCAGTCGTTAACCCTAGGGCCGTGCGTTCCACGTCCCTGCATCACCACCATGCGCATCATCGGCCGGCCCATGACGGGACCGTTCGCCGCGCGCATGCCTGGGTGACGCACTAGAGCGCACCCACTTCCGGCAGATGCCGCAGTGACCGAAGGCCCGTCCCCCCAGGACGGGCCTTTTTTCGTTTCCACGACCGCAGTCCCCCGAGCCCGACCATGTTGAAGATTGCCCTGCCCAACAAAGGACGTCTGTCCGAGGAAGTGCGCGAGCTGTTCAACGACGCGGGCCTGGAGGTGCGCGCCCGCGGCGAGCGCGCCCTCACCGCGTCCCTGGGCGGCGAGTTCGAGGCCATCTTCGTCCGCGCCCAGGACATCCCGGAGTTCGTCGCGGACGGCGCCGCGCAGGCGGGCGTCACCGGCTGGGACCTGGTGAACGAGGCCGGGCGCGAGCTGGAGCCGCTGATGGACCTGGAGTTCGGCCGCTGCCGGCTGGTGGTGGCCGCGCGCGACGAGAGCGGCATCACCCGCGTGGAGGACGTGAAGGACGGGATGCGGGTGGCCTCCTGCTTCCCCCGGCTGACGCAGGCCTTCTTCCAGGAGCGCGGGCAGAAGGTGACGGTGGTGCCGGTGAGCGGCGCGGCGGAGATCGCCCCGCACCTGGGCATCGCGGACATCGTGGTGGACCTCACGTCCACGGGCTCCACGCTGAAGATGAACGGCCTGCGGGAGGTGTCCACCGTGCTGGAGTCCAGCGCCCGGCTGGTGGCGTATCCGGGCAACGGCGCGGAGGCCCGGCGCACGCTGGAGGAGCTGACGCAGGCGCTGGGGTCCGTGCTGGCGGCGCGCGGACGGCGCTACCTGATGGCCAACGTCCCGAAGGCGTCGCTGGAGCAGGTGCGCGAGGTGCTGCCCGGCCTCAACGGCCCCACGGTGGTGGACGTGATGAACGGGGGCCACTTCGTCGCGGTGCACGCGGTGGTCTCGTCGAAGACGCTCTACCGCACGGTCAACGCGCTGAAGGCGCTGGGCGGGCAGGGCATCCTCGTCACGCGCATCGAGAGGTTGATGGCATGAGCGCTCCGGTCCTCAAGTATCAGGGTGACCTGTCCGCACTGGAGCCGGATGCGCTTCGGAAGCTGCTGGCGCGCACGGGAGAGTCGGACGCCCAGGTGGCTTCCCGCGTGCAGGCGATCATCGCCCGTGTGCGCGCGGAAGGTGACCGGGCCCTCTTCGACTTCGCTCGCGAGTTCGACCGCGTGGAGCTGCAGGCCCTGGAGGTTCCACGCGCACGGTGGGACGCGGCGCTGGAGTCGATTCCGTCCGGCGTGCGCGAGGCGCTGACCCGCGCGGCGCGCAACATCACCCGGGCCCACGCGGCGCAGCGGCCCCAGGCCACCGAGGTGGAGACGGAGCCCGGCGTGGTCGTGGGCCGCCGGCCGGATCCGCTGAGCCGGGTCGGCGTGTACGCCCCCGGCGGCCGGGCGGTGTACCCAAGCAGCGTGCTCATGGGCGTGGTCCCCGCGAAGGTGGCGGGCGTGGGCGAGGTCATCGTCTGCTCACCGCCAGGACCGGACGGTCTGCCGAGCGCGGGCGTGCTCGCGGCGGCGGCATTGGCGGGCGCGGACCGGGTCTTCGCGCTGGGCGGCGCGGGTGCGGTGGCCGCGCTGGC
>NZ_JBKGHJ010000268.1:0-11530 GCF_046520365.1 Corallococcus sp. 4LFB | reverse complement strand
CTTCCTGGTGGAGCACGAGTCCCTGGACCGGGGCTGGTACGCGGGGCCGGTGGGCTGGGTGGGCCCCGGGCGCGCGCACCTGGTGGTGGCGTTGCGCTCGGCGCTGGTGCGCGGGGCGAAGGCCCGGCTCTTCGTGGGCGCGGGCATCGTCGCCGGCTCCAGCGCGGCGTCCGAGTGGCGGGAGACGGAGATGAAGAGTCTGGCCATGCTGCGCGCGCTGGGGGGCCGGTGATGTCCCTGGACGCCAACCTCAACGTGCTGTGGTCGCGCGCGCTGCTGGAAGAGCTGGTGCGGGGCGGCGTGCGGCACGCGGTGGTGTGTCCGGGCTCCCGCTCCTCGGCGCTGGCGCTCGCCTGCGCGAGCACGCCGGGGCTGCGCGTCTGGTCCGTCATCGACGAGCGGAGCGCGGGCTTCTTCGCGCTGGGCGTGGCGAAGCAGTCGCGCCAGCCGGTGGTGCTGGTGGCGACGAGCGGTTCGGCGGGCGCGCACTTCTTCCCGGCCGTCATCGAGGCGGCCATGGCCCAGGTGCCGCTGGTCATCCTCACGGCGGACCGGCCGCTGGAGCTGCAGGGCTGGGGCGCGCCGCAGACGGTGCCCCAGGCGCGCTTCTACGGCGACTTCGCGCGGCTGTTCGCGGACGTGGGCCTGCCCGAGGCGAGCAGCGCCTCCATCGCGCACCTGCGCGCCACGGCGTCCGCCTCGTCGCGCTTGCTGCGGCAGTGCACCACGACGTCATAGCCGTCGCGGGCCAGGCGCAGCGCGATGGCGCGGCCGATGCCCCGGCTGGAGCCCGTCACCAGCACCGTCTTGTCACCCATCTGTGTTGCCCCTTCCCAGGTCCTGCCCCGGTTGCGGCTCGTAGACCGTCAGCGCCGCCGTGGCCACCTGCTCCGTCCCGATGCGCAGGGTGCAGTCGAACTGGCCCAGCCCGTTGTCCGCGGAGAACTGGCGGTGGACCTCCACGCGCAAGGTCTCCCCCAGCTTGAAGACGGGGCGGCTGCACTCGTAGCGGCGCGTGCCCAAAAGGAAGCCCACCCGGGGCGTGCCGCCGCGCCTGCGCGCGTGCCACCCGGCCCAGGCGGCCACGGCCTGCGCCATGTACTCGATGCCCACCCAGCCGCCCACGGCGCCGTCGGAGAAGAAGAGGCTGTCCTCGCGCACGGTGACCTCCGCGACCAGGGAGTCCGTGTCGCCCTCCAGGGCGCGGTCGAGCAGCCGCATGCGCCCCTCGTGGGGCACCAGCGCCTCGATGGGCTCGTTGATGACGATGCGCATCATGCGCGCTCCAGCACGAGGGCGGCGTTGCTGCCCCCGAAGGCGAACGAGTTGCTCAGCACGCGCTGGACCGGGCGCCCCAGCGCCTCGCCCGGCTTCACCAGCGACAGCGCCGGCAGTGAAGCGTCCACGGCCCCGTCCCAGAAGTGCGCGGGCAGCCGGCCCTCCGGGTTGTCCACGAGCGTGAGGTACGCGAAGGCCGCCTCCAGCGCGCCCGCGGCCCCCAGCGTGTGGCCGGTGAGCGGCTTGGTGGAGCTGGCCTTCACGCCCGGCCCCAAGAGCGCGTGCACCGCGCGGCTCTCCATGGCGTCGTTCTGCACCGTCGCGGTGCCGTGCAGGTTCACGTAGTCCACCTGCTCCGCGGACACCCCCGCGCGCCTCAGGGCCTCCTGGATGGCGGCCATGGCGCCCTTGCCCCCGGGCTCCGGCGCGGAGATGTGGTGCGCGTCGGAGGACTCGCCCCAGCCGGACAGGCGCACCGGCCCCGGCTCGCGCGTCATCAGGAACAGCGCCGCGGCTTCACCGATGTTGATGCCGTGGCGGTGGGCGCTCATCGGGTTGCAGCGCTCCTCGCTCACTGAGTCCAGCGCGCGGAAGCCCGCCACGGTGAAGCGGCACAGCGAATCCACGCCGCCCGTCAGCACCGCGTCCACGGTGCCCGCGCGCAGCATCCGCGCCGCGCTGGCCAGGGCCTTGGCGCTGGAGGAGCACGCGGTGGAGATGACGTAGGCCGGGCCGCCCAGGCCCAGCACCTGCGTGAGCGCCAGCGCCGGGGAGCCCAGCTCCTGCTGGTGCAGGTGGAAGCGCGAGGGCAATTCGCCCGTGGCCAGGTGGCTGGCCATGGCGACCTCGCTCTCGCCGATGCCGGAGGTGCTGGTGCCCAGCACCACCGCCACGCGCGCGGGGCCGAACCGGGCGATGGCCGCGTCCACCGCGGGGCGTATCTGCGCCAGCGCGGTGAGCAGCAGCGCGTTGTTGCGGCTGTGCTGCGAAGGGGGCAGGGCGTCCTGGGCCGCGAGCGGGGAGGAGACGACGCCCAGGTGCAGCGGGCGGTCCGCGAACCCCTCATGTGAAGCGACGCCGGAGACGGTGTCCGCGAACAGGGCGCGGGCCACCTCCTGCTTCCCGGAGCCCAATGCGCAGACGAGGCCCAGCTGATTGAGGAAGACGGGAAGCATGGGGTGTCACTCGTCCGCGACGTGGGACTCGATGGTGAGCTGGTAGTGCTCGGACAGGTTGGTGAGCTGCGTGCGCCCTTCCCAGCGCGGTGCGCCATCGTAGCGCACCGTCACCCATTCCCTGCCGTTCTTCGACAGGGAGCGCTGTCCCGGCCCATCCTCCAGCGTCCAGCCGGCGGGCAGGGCGGCGCGCACGGCGTCGGCCGGCCAGTAGACGAGCTGCACGTCCCGGAGCACCAGGGCGGAGTTGAACTGGGCGGGCAGGCGAGGGTCCCGCTCCTCGTCCAGGGTGGCGCCGTCCCAGCGCAGCGTGAGGATGCGCTGACCCATGGCCAGCCCGGCCAGCCGCAACCCGGCCGGGTCCACCTCCATCAGGGCCTCCAGGGAGCGGGGGCCGCCCGGGTCCTGCTCATGCGCGAACACCAGCCGCTGCGCCAGGCTCACGGACGCGCCGAGCGCGGCGGGGGCCAGGCGCAGCTGCGGCAGGGGCTCGCCGGGAGCGGCGGGCCTGGGCCGGGGCGTGGTGGTGCAGGCCACGAGGCCCGCGACGAGCAGGGCGGGAATCAGGCCGCGCACAGGGCCTCGAGCACCCCCAGGCGCCGCTTGCTGTCCGCGACGTAGGGGTTGTTCTTGTCCCACGCGTAGCCGGCGAGGATGGCGGAGATCATCCGGCGCACGTCCGGGGACGGGTTCGGGTGGAAGATGATGTTCTGGAAGCCGCCCTCGTACCAGGACTCCACGAAGGTGCGGAAGGTGTCCACGCCCGCCTTGAGCGGCTTCGCGTAGTCGTTCTCCCAGTCCACCTTCTCCCCGGCGAACTCCCGGGCGATGCAGGCCGACGCGAGGCTCGCGGACTTGAAGGCGATGGTGACGCCCGAGGAGAACACCGGGTCCAGGAACTCCCCCGCGTTGCCCAGGAGCGCGAAGCCCGGGCCCCACAGCGACTTCACGTTGGCCGCGTAGCCGGTGAGCTTGCGCGTGGGCGTGTCCCAGACCGCGTCCTTCAGCAGGTTCTGCAGGGACGGCGCTTCCTTGACGATGGCCTGCAGCCGCTCCGTGTCCGTGCCGGTGTACTGCTCCAGGTACTCCTTCTTCGCGACCACGCCGAGCGAGCACCGGCCGCCGGAGAAGGGGATGGTCCAGTACCAGACGTGCACGTGCTCCGGGTGCGTGGTGACGCGGATCTTGTTCCGGTCGAAGGTGCCCGGGGGGATGCGGTCCTCCACGTGCGTGAAGATGGCGCCGCGCACGGGGAAGTTGGACGGCGTCTCCAGGTTCAGCATGCGCGGCAGCACGCGGCCGAAGCCGCTCGCGTCCAGGATGAAGCGCGCCTGCACGCGGTACGTCTCGCCTTCGGGAGGGCGCACCGTCACCTCCGGCTTCTCGCCGGAGAAGTCCACGGTCAGCACCTCGTGGCGGAAGCGCACGGTGGCGCCCTTGCGCTCCGCGGCCTGGGCCAGCACGTGGTCGAAGTGGCCGCGCTGCACCTGGTAGGTGGTGCCCCAGCCGGGGCTGAACTTGTCGCGGAAGTCGAAGTCCGTGTAGCGCCCGGAGCGCTCGAAGGCCGCGCCGTTCTTGAACTGGAAGCCCGCCTCCACCACGTCCTGGAGGAAGCCGGCCTCCTCGATGTACTGCATGCTCTGCGGCAGCAGGCTCTCGCCAATGGAGAAGCGGGGGAACTGCTCGCGCTCCAGCACGAGGACCTCTCGGCCCTGCTTGCGAAGGAGGCCTGCCGCGACGGAGCCCGCGGGGCCCGCGCCGATGATGAGGATGTCCGCTGATTCAGTTTTCAATGGGTGGCTTTCCCGGGTGGGAGTCGGAAACAAGGGGTGAGGATCCAGATGGCGACCTCGCCCACCAGCATGGCGAGGCCGAACGAGCGCAGCGCGGGCGTGGCGGACAGGCCCAGCAGCCCGAAGGAGAGGAGCGTGCTCACGCCGGCCAGCGCCACCGCGAGCCACGCGGAGCCGTCACCGGGGTGCTCCAGGAGGAAGATGCCGTAGTCCACGCCCATGCCCAGCAGCAGCACCAGCCCGAGCACGGTGAACAGCTGCAGCGGCGCGCCCACCCAGCCGAAGAGGGCGAGCGTCATGAGCGTGCCCAGCACGGACGGGACCCACGCGCGCCACGCCTGGCGCCCGAAGCGGGCCACCAGCATGAGCAGCACCGCGAGGTAGCCCGCGGTGATGAGCCCGCCCATGATGCGGCGGTAGCGGCCGAGCAGGCTGGAGATCTCCGCCGTCTTGTCCACCCAGCGGATGCCCTCCAGGCCGTGCGCCACCGCTTCCAGGCGGGGCAGCACCTGGGGGTCGTTGAGGCCGCGCAGCATGAGGACGCTGTATCGCGCCTGGCCCAGCGTCCCCAGCCACTGCTGCCGGATGGCGCCCGCGGCGGGCCCGGAGAGGAAGCGCGAGGGCGTGAGCGGCTCCGGGGAGAACGCGGCGCGCGAGGGGGCTTCGCCGGTGGAGGCGCTGACCGCGGCGACCGCCTGTCCCTCCGCGCGGGCGCTCAGGGCCGCGTCCTCGCGCTGCTGCGCTTCGGAAGGGAGCCAGTCGGACACGGCGCGGTAGCCCGCGAACACCTTCTGGGCCACCAGCGCGTCCAGCTTCGTCTTCAGCAGGGCCTCGCGCGCGAGCACCTGTTCGTCGCTGTCGCCCTGCACGAGGAAGAACTGCGCCGGGCTGGGCAGCCCCAACAGGCGCCCCAGCTCGCGCTGATCCGCGATGAGGTTCGCGGGCGCGCCCTGCAGCTGGCGCAGGTCGTCCCGGGGCTCCAGCTTCCAGATGCCCACGGCCACGAGCCCCGCCAGGACCGCGCCGGACAGCCACCAGGCGGGAGTGGACGTGATGCGCGGCCAGCGGGTGATGGACGCGGAGAAGCGCTCCGAGAAGGACGTGACGGGCAGGGCGCCCGTGTCCAGCGACGGGAACCAGCACACCACGGTGAGGAACGCGGCGGTGAGGCCGGCGGCGGAGAACACCGCCATCTGCCGCAGGCCCGGGAAGGGCGCGACGCCCAGCGCCAGGTACGCCACCACGCTGGTGACGAGCGCCAGCACCATGCCGGGCAGGAGCGAGCGCATCACCGGCCCGCGCTCCGACGGCGCCTTGCCCTGGCGCGCGGCGAAGTAGTGGAAGCCGTAGTCCTCCGCCACGCCCACCAGGCTGGAGCCGAAGACGAGCGTGAGCAGGTGCACCCGCTCGAAGACGAGCGCGGTGACGGTGAGCGCCACCGCGCAGCCCAGCGTGAGCGACAGGCCCACGAGCACGATGGGCCTGAGCGAGCGGAAGGTGAGCCAGACGAGGAGGAGCACCGCCGCCAGCGACCCGAAGCCGATGGTGGACATCTCCCAGCTCGCCTGCGCGGCGGCGGCCTCCGCGTACAGCGGCACGCCCGCGGCCACCAGCCGCCCTCCGGGCACCGCGGCCTCCACCTTCGCCCGCGCCCGCTCCACCGCGGCGGTGACGCGCGACGCCGTCCCCCAGCGCGAAGGCGGACACCTTGCTCTTCCACGTGAGGAGCACCCACTCGCGGCCCTCGCCGGACAGCCACAGCCGGCCGTCACGGGGCCGGGCGGACGTCTCCGCCGCGCGGCCTGCCACCAGTCCTGCCACAGGCCCAGCGGATCCGCGTTCCAGTCCGTCAGCCGCGCGCCCGCGGGCTGGTACAGCTTCATCAGCGCCGTGCCGCCCAGCTCCTCCGGCGTCGCGCGCGCGAGCCACTGGCGCTGCGCGGGCGTGAGCAGCCGGTCTCTGTAGGGGCGGTAGAAGTCCACCGCCTGGTCCAGCGCGGAGGTGTCCACCACCGCCGGCTCCAGCAGGTCCGCGGACTCCGACAGCACGCGCGTGGCTTCCTCCGCGGCGCGCTGCGCGGACGGCCAGTCCTTCGCGCCCACCAGCAGCACCACCTGCCGGCCGGCGTCGTCCGCGAGCTTGCGCGTGGCGGCGTCCACCTCCGGCGCCTGCTCGTCCTCCGGCAGGAGCGCGAGCACGTCCGTGTCCAGGCGCGCCGAGCGCCAGAACTGGACCTGGTGCACGCCCACGGCGAGCACCACCAGCGCCCAGAGGATGGCCAGCCTATTTGCCAAGGCGTTCCGCTTCCTTGGCGTCGGGGGGCGGCGTCTGGGCCAGCTGCTCGAACGTGATGACGCTGCTGTCGCCGCGCGTCTCGTCCAGCCGCACCTGGCGCACGTACCCGTCCCCCTCCAGCTGGATGTGCTTGAAGACGCGCGCGAGCCCCGCGTCCGTGGGCACGAGCTCCAGCTTCCAGCCGGCGGCGCCCACCAGCGCGCCCGCCACCTTGAAGCGCTTCTGGAGCGACGCGACGTCACCCGACAGCAGCGCGAAGAGCAGCTCGTTCACCGCCGCCAGCGCGGGCTCCTTGGAGGAGTCCAGGTGGTAGGCCGCGCCGCCCGCGCCCTGCTCCGCGCTCAGCGACTTGCGCGTGAGCGTCAGGGTGGAGGCGAACGGCGTGCGCGTGTTCCACAGCACGCCCTGGTCGCGCGCGAGGAGGAAGTCCCCCCTGGACACGAGCGGCTTCTTGAAGCCCGCCACGGTCTTCTTCTGTTCGAACTGGCCGCGCACCAGCGGCGCGTCCACCAGCCGCGCGCGCACGTCCTTCACCAGGTCCGCCGCGTGGGCGCTCACGGAGAGCAGCGACAGCATCAACACGAGGAAGGGCTTCATCCCGGCCACACTCCCAGCTTCTTCCAGAGGACTTCCGGGCAGACGTACTGCATCTCCCCCGTCTTCAAGGACACGGCCACCTGGAGCGTGTGGGCCTGGTTCACCTTGCGCCCGGTGTCCGCGTCGCGCAGCAGGTAGTCGAAGCGAAGCCGGTTCTCCCACTCCGTGATTTCGGCGCGCACGATGATGCGCTGCTTGTAGGAGATGGGGGACACGTACTTGAGCTTCATCTCCACCACGGGCCAGCCGTACCCGGACTCGCGCATCTGCGGCCAGTCGTAGTCGTGCTTGCGCAGGATGACGGCGCGCGCCAGCTCCAGGTACTTCACGTAGTGGCCGTGCCAGACGATCTCCATCATGTCGAGGTCGTGGAACGGCGGCTCGATCTCCAGCTCGCAGCTCAGGTCAGGCTTCATGCAGCCTCCACTCGCGGCGGCGGATGGCGGTGATGAGGCCCTGCAGCTCGCCGTCCAGCGCCCGGTCCTCCACCAGGAGGGGGATGCGCGCCTCCAGGTCCGCGTGCATCGCGGCCATGGCGGGGCCGGGCTTCGCGTCCGCGTCCAGCCGCTGGCGCAGGGTGACGCCCTGGCGCGCGGCGATGAGCATGGCCGCGGCCACCTGCTCCGTCAGCTCCAGCACGCGCAGGCAGTCGCGCGCGGCGATGGTGCCCATGCTCACCTTGTCCTGGTTGTGGCACTCCGTGGAGCGGGAGAAGACGGACGCGGGCATGGTCTGCTTCAGCGCCTCCGCGGTCCACGCGGAGACGCTGATCTGCGCCGCCTTGAGGCCGTGGTTGATGGCCGCGCGGGCGCCCGTGGACGCGGAGAGGTTCGCGGGCAGCCCGTGGTTGAAGCGCGGGTCCACCAGCAGCGCCAGCTGGCGGTCCAGCAGGTCCGCCACGTTGGCCACCGCGTTCTTCAGCCCGTCCATGGCGAAGGCGATGTGCCCGCCGTAGAAGTGGCCGCCGTGCAGCACCCGCTCGCCCTCGGGGTCGATGAGCGGGTTGTCGTTGGCGCTGTTCAGCTCGTTCTCGATGAGCGTGCGGAAGTATGGCAGCGCGTCCTCCAGCACGCCGATGACGTGCGGCGCGCAGCGCAGCGAGTACCGGTCCTGGAGCCGCTGCTCGTTGCGCGGCGGCCGGTCCGTTACGAGGTCCGCGCGCAGCCGGGCCGCCACGCGCTGCTGGCCGGCATGGGGCTTCGCCGCGAAGAGCGTCTCGTCGAAGTGGTGCGCGTTGCCGGCGCTCGCCAGCACGTTGAACGCCGTGAGCCGCGTGGACAGGCGCGACAGGTACTCCGCCCGCTCCCACGCCAGGCACGCCAGGGCCGTCATCACGGCGGTGCCGTTCATGATGGCCAGGCCCTCCTTGGGCCGCAGCTTGAGGGGCGCGATGCCCAGCGACTGGAGCACCTGCGCGGCGGGCTTGCGCTCGCCCCGGTGCCACACGTCGCGCTCGCCGCAGAGCACCGCCGCCACGTAGGACAGGGGCGTCAGGTCGCCGGACGCACCCACGGAGCCCTCGGCGGGAATCATGGGCAGCACGTCGTGCTGGAGCAGCAGCTCCAGCTGGGTGAGCAGCGGCACGCCCACGCCGGAGAATCCCTGCGACAGCGACGCCAGCCGCGTGGCCAGCACCGCGCGCGTCTCCTCCGGCGTGAGGAACCGGCCCGCGCCGATGCCGTGGTACGTGTAGAGGTGGTGCGGCAGCTCCGCGACCAGCGCGGGCGGGATGGCCACCGTCACGGAGTCGCCGTAGCCGGTGGTCACGCCGTAGATGACGCCGTCCTCCGCCAGCAGCCGGTCCAGGAACGCGGCGCCCCTGGCGATGCGCTGGCGGAAGGCCGGGGCCGTGCCCAGCTCCGCCGGGCGCTCGCGGCGCGACAGGGCGCCCACATCCTCGAGCGTCAGCCGGGTGCCGTCGAAGCGGACCGGGGTGTCAGACAGTGGGGGGCTTCGCGGAGACATGCACCTGATCCCAGAAGGGAAAGAAGTTGAACCAGTCATAGGGCGCGCGCTGGAGGAGCGCCGTCACCCGGGCGGCGTAGTGGCGCGCGCAGTCGGTGAGCGCGGCCTCACGCTTGCCCGGGGCAGCACGACGCGCTCGAAGAGGCGCTCGAAGTGGATGGTGTAGCCGTCGCCCTCATGGATGCAGCCCAGCAGGTAGAGCGGGCACTTGAGCAGCGCCGCCAGCACGTACGGGCCCACCGGAAATGGCGCCGGGTGGCCGAGGAACTCGACGCTCACGGTCTGGCTGGAATTCACCGGGATGCGGTCGCCCGCGATGACCACGAACTCGCCCGCCTCCACGCGCTCGTTCAGCGCGACGGCGGTGGCCGGGCCCATGTCCGTCACTTCCATCAGGCGGAAGTCGTTCTCCGGGTTGAGGCGCTTGAGCAGGCGGTTGAACTGCTCCGCGTGCAGCGTGTGCACCAGGATGTTGAGCCGCACCTCGCCCCGGCGCTCGGCTATGGTGCGGCACAGCTCCAGGCAGCCCATGTGCGCGGTGACGATGACGCCGCCCCTGCCGGACTTCGCCGCCTCGTAGAGCTCCTCGCGGCCCTCGGTGCGCACGCGCTCGAAGCGGTAGCGGCCGCTCACCGCGAGCAGCTTGTCCAGCAGGGTCTCCGCGAACATCAGCACGTGGCGCACGCTGTCGCGCCAGCGGGGCTCGCGCCCCAGGCCTCCCGTCGCGGCCTGCATCCGCTCCAGGTACTCGCGCGACGCCTGACGCAGCGCCGGGCGCCGCAGCCAGTTCACCAGCACCACCGGGTAGAGGCAGGCGCGGAACGGCCAGCGGCCCAGCAGCCGGTGGACCCAGTACAGGAGCCAGATGCCAGCGACGAAGGTGGTCTCCCCCATCTCCGCCCAGTGGCGGGACTTCATCTCGCCACCTTCCGCCAGAGGAGCACGGGCAGCCGTCCCAGCATCCCGAAGAAGAGCCGGGCGTGCATGCCGGAGATGCGCACGTTGTCCCAGAGCACGTCGAAGTGGGAGATGCCGTCGGTGGGGTAGCGCACCTGGGTGGGCTGGTTGAGGATGTGCATGCCGCGCCAGAACAGGCGCACCAGCACCTCCACGTCGAAGTCCATCCGCTTGCCAATCTTCACCGAGTCGATGAGCGCCACGGTGGGCTTGAGCGGGTACACGCGGAAGCCGCACATGGAGTCGCGGATGGCGAACGACAGCGTGTTGATCCACACCCAGATGTGCGTGGCGTAGCGGCCGTACAGCCGGCCCTTGGGCACGGACTCGTCGTAGACGGGCGTGCCGCACACCAGCGTGTCCGGCTGCTCCTTCGCCAGCGCCAGGAAGCGCGGGATGTCGTTGGCGTTGTGCTGGCCGTCCGCGTCGATTTGCAGCGCGTGGCTGTAGCCCCGCTCCAGCGCCGAGCGCAGGCCCGCCATCATCGCGCCGCCCTTGCCCTCGTTCTGGGGCAGGCGGACCACCGCCACGTGCTCGCTGTCCTCGCGCGCCAGGCCGTCCAGCACCGCCGCGCAGCCGGGCTCGCTGCCGTCATCCACCAGCACGCAGGGCAGCCCGTGGCCGCGAACGGCCTTCACCACCGCGCCCACGGCCTCGCCGTGGTTGTAGACCGGAATCACCGCGCAGACCTTCATCCGACCGCTCCCCCCAACACGATGCGGCCGCTGGCGTGCGAGCCCGCGGCCGACGTCAACTTGAACCCCAGCCGCCCGGACTCCTTCGCCCAGGTGAGCTCCACCGTCAGCTGCGTGCCGGGGGTGATGACCTGCTGGAACTTCAGCGCCTCCAGCCGCAGGAAGTCCGGCGGCAGCGCGAAGTGCTCGCGGCCCAGCAGCAGCGCCCACTCCAGCTGCACGACGCCGGGCAGGATGGGCGAGCCCGGGAAGTGCCCGTCGAAGTACGGCGAGTTCGCGGGGACCTCCACCGCCAGCAGCGCGCGTTCGCCGGAGCGCTCCAGCACGCGGAACGGGGGACGCTTCGGGTCGAAGAGGGCGGTGAGCGCCGCCTCGGTGGACTTGCCCTGGGAGTTGACCGGCATGGCCTCCAGATACCGGAACCGGCGCGGCAAGGCACTGGACTCGAAATGCGGGGCCAGCTTCTCGCGCAGCGCCTGGCTGAGGGACCGCCTGCCCCCCGCCTCCTGGAGCCGCCAGCCTTCCGCGTCCGGCACGCCCACCACGGCGAGAGTCACCCGGTGGCCCTCCGTGAGGGGCAGCACCCGGGCCTCGCGCAAGAGCCCCCCGGCCACCAGCGCCCGCTCCATGGCGGAGAGCGACACGCGCTTCTCCTCCAGCTTGAGCAGCCGGTCGCGGCGCCCCAGCAGCTCGAAGCCGCCGGGCACGGCCCGCGCGCGGTCCTCCGTGGTGAACCAGTCGCCCGCGGGCAGGTGCGGCGAGCGGACCTGGAGCG
>NZ_JBKGHJ010000267.1:0-11560 GCF_046520365.1 Corallococcus sp. 4LFB | reverse complement strand
GGCGCTCCCCCGGCCCCCGGCGCGAAGCCGCCCCCGGCCGCAAGCCGCCCCCGGCGACGAAGTAGCCACCGCCTCCCGCTCGCGGGAGGGGTGAGAACGAGGGCCGGACGTGGGGGACTTCCCTCGCGCCGGCCCTCTTCGCGTCCGTCCTCCGGAGCCTCGGCCGGAGCCTCGGCCGAGGCTTCAACGCACTGGCGCCTCCGCCTCCACCGCGCTACGCCCGGAGGCGCACGCGGAGCGGGCCGGGAAGCCCGGGCCCGGAAAGGACACGGACGATGAGGCCGGACATGAAGAGGCTCACGTGGGTGCTGGCGGCGGCGCTGATGCTGGGCGCCTGCGCGACGGGCAGGCCGGCGGAGGTGTCGCGCACGCCGTCCGCCACGGGCGCTGTCTCCGAGGAGGAGTTCAAGGCCATGCACACCCTGCGCGAGGACGCCGCCCCCGAGCGCAAGGGCCAGCCGGTGGAGCTGTCCGACGGCTCCAAGGCCTACCTGAGCCTGCCGCCGAACGCGAAGGGCCCCCTGCCCGCCATCATCGTCATCCACGAGTGGTGGGGCCTCAACGAGCACGTGCAGGCCTGGACGGACCGGCTGGCGGCGGAGGGCTACGCGGCGCTCGCGGTGGACCTCTACCACGGCAAGGTGGCCACCACCCCCGAGGAGGCGCTCGCGCTGGTGAAGCAGGCGGACGACGACCAGGCCACGAAGACGCTGCTGGCCGCGCACGCGTTCCTCAAGGGCGACCCGCGCATCCAGGCCCCGCGCACCGGCAGCATCGGCTGGTGCTTCGGTGGCGGCTGGTCGCTGCGCACCGCCATGGCCATTCCGGAGCTGAGCGCGGCGGTCATCTACTACGGCCACCCCGTGACGGACCCCCAGCAGCTGTCCACCATCAAGGCGCAGGTGCTGGGCATCTTCGGCACGAAGGACAAGTCCATCCCGCAGGAGACGGTGCGGGCCTTCGAGAAGGCGCTGGAAGAGGCCGGCGTGCGCAGCCGCATCGTGGAGTACGACGCGGACCACGCCTTCGCCAACCCGTCCGGCGCCCGCTACGACGAGCGCGCCGCCGCGTCCGCCTGGGCGGAGACGTCCGCGTTCCTCGCGCGCACGCTCAAGCGCTGAGGGTGCACGGGGTCAGCGTCCTTCAGTACGGACGCTGGCCCACGTAGTTGCCCGGCGGCGCGTAGTTGCAGACCCAGAAGTCCCAGGCGGATCCGCCGAAGGGCGAATTGACGGTGCAGCGCTTCGTCGCGCAGCCCAGGCGGCGCGTGTTGCGCCACACCACCTGCGTGTAGTGGCCGCAGACCTTGCCCGACGCGCAGGTGTTCTTCGAGTAGTCGTAGTCCGCCGCCTCGTCCACCCAGCCCTTCACCACGGCCTTCGCGGTCAGGTAGTCCGGCGTGGCCGCGGCGATGTTCTCTCCCGCGTTGCCCCGGCCCGCGTTGTGCTCGTAGTCGCAGTTCTCCACCCACTTCTGGGCGACCTCCGCCACGGCAGGGTCCCACGTGAGCGGCTCCAGCGCGGGTGACGGCGTGGGCTTCGCGGCGGCGCGGGCCGCGTTGTGGGCCTCCAGCATGTCCCGCGCGAACTGCGTCAGCTCCACGGTGCCCGCGTCGGTGCCGGTGGTGCCGCCGTCGTCCAGCAGGCCTCCATCGAGCCCCGCGTCCGCGGTCGAGTCGTCCGGGTCCCCGTCAGGGATGCAGGCGAGCAGGAGGAACGGGGTGAGCAGCGTGGCGGCGGACAGGGGACGGAAGCGGGAAGGGCGTCGCATGGGAGGGATTATCCGCGCGCGGGTGGGTGTGCGGGCAAGCGGACAGCGGGGCTACCGGGATGGGGAGGGCCCGGTGTGCCCCGTGCTAGGGTCGGGACCCGGTCAGGAGACGCGACATGAGCCACGACGAATCCCGCGCGCGGAAGATCCAGACAGCCCTTGAAGGGAACGATGAGTTCAGCACCTTCTCCATCGATCCGGACCTCAAGAAGCTGAAGCAGAAGCTGGACCTCCAGTCCCAGGCGCAGCAGCACCAGTCCGGCCGCCCGGAGACCGCGCCCAAGTCGGGCATGTTCATGCGGCTGTTCCACAAGATGTTCCGGGGCTGAGGGTCACGATGGCGAAGGAGTCCTACCGCGCGCAGTGGGAACGCTCGCGGGCGTATCTGGAGACAGGGGACCTGGGGCTCGCGCTCCAGGAGCTGCGGGACGCGCTGACGCTGGCGCCGGACGACGCGGTCCTCTGGGAGGAGATCTTCAACCTGTCGCTGCTCGGGGGGCTCACGCAGAACGCCCTGGCCGCCGCGCTGCGGCTGCGGAAGCTGGAGCCGGAGAACCCCAACTTCATCGGCCTGCACGCCATGGCCGCGCTGCTCGCCGGCAAGCTGGCGGAGGCCCTGCCCCTCTTCGAGGAGGTGCTCCAGCGCGACCCCGAATCGGTGGAGGCCCGCCGGCAGCTCGCGCGGGCGCTGGACGTCGCGGGCCAGCACGGCCGGGTGCGCACGCTCCTGGAAGAGGCCGTCGCGCGAGCCCCCACGGACACGGGCGCGCCCAACGACCTGGCGGTGCACTACCTGGAGCACGTTCCGGACGAAGGCCCGGCGCTCGCCGCGCGCGTGCTGGCCCCGGTGCTGGAGGCGCACCCGGCGGACCCCACCACGCACTTCAACCTGGCGCTGGCGCTGCGCCTGGGGGAGCCGGCGAAGGCCCGCCACCACGCGGAGCAGGTCCTCCAGGGCAATGACAAGGAGCTGCGCACGAAGGCCCAGCAGCTGCTGACGATGATTCCGGCCTGAGCGTCCCCGCTTCCGGCCGGAGCCGTCAGGACGCGCCGGGCACCCCCGTCCCCGGCGCCATGGATTTCCAGAGACAGACCTTGAAGACCCCGGGCGTCGTGTCCTCCCTGTGCTGGAGCGGCGACGCGTTGGTGGACCCGGTGGGCGGCCTGGTGCGCTACGGCCTGGACGGCACCACCGATGACCCGCACATCCGCTACGCCTACCGCTTCGACCGCGCGGTGGTGTCCCCGGACGGCCGCTACAGCGTGCTGTACGAATCGCTGGGGACGGCGGGACTGCTGCTCGAAGGCACGCGCGTGGTGCGGCAGTTGATGCGCGACTTCTACCAGGCGGACGTTTACGACTACCCCGTGGCCCTGCACACGCTGCCCAGCGGACGCACGCTGCTGGCGCACTGCCCGGAGTCGTACTGCGTGGTGGAGCTGGAGGACGCCGCCACGGGCGAGCGCCTCACGAAGCGCGACAACACCCCGGCGGACATCTTCCACTCGCGGCTCCAGTTCAGCCCGGACGGGCGCTACCTGGCGAGCGCGGGGTGGATCTGGCACCCGGTGGACGCGGCGGTGGCGTTCGACGTGCCCCGCGCGCTGGAGGAGCCCGCGTCGCTGGACAGCGCCGCGCTGATGGAGGGCGTGGAGAACGGCCTCTTCCTCACGTCCGTGGCCTTCGGGGCGAAGGACACGCTCGTCTTCGTCCGCGTGGACGAGTCTCGCGACGGTGACAAGTTCTACCTGGGCACGTACTCGCTCACGGAGCGCAAGCAGCTATCGGAGGTGGAGCTGGAGGAGCCCGCGGGCCCGCTGATGGTCGTGGACGCGGAGCACGTGGTGGACTTCTTCGGCCACCCGAAGCTCGTGTCGCGCACCACCGGCCGCGTGGTGCAGCGCTGGGAGGACCTGGACACGGGGAAGGTGCTGGCCAGCATCCGCCACCACCTGCCGCCCCCGCCGCCCTTCGCGCTGGACGCCGCGCACCGCCGCTTCGCCGTGGGCACGGCGAGCGGCATCGAGGTCGTCACGCTCGCGGCTCAGTAGGGCTTCTCGCCCACCCAGTTGCCCGGCGGCGCGTAGTTGCACACCCAGAGCTGCCACGTCTTCACGTTCCCGCCGAAGGGCGAGTTCTTCGTGCACAGCCGCGTCGCGCAGCCCACCGCCTTCGTGGTGCGCCACACCACCTGCGTGTAGTGCCCGCACATCTTCCCGGCCTTGCACTTGCCGCTGGCGTAGTCGTAGTCGGCGGACTCGTCCGCCCAGCCCTTCACCACCTGCGCGGTGGTCCAGGTGTCCGGCGTCGCGGCGGCCAGGTTCTCTCCGAAGGTGCCCCGGTCCGGGTTGTGCTCGAAGCGGCACTCCTTCACGTAGGACTCCGCCTTGCGCGCCGCCTCGTCGGACCAGGTGAGCGCGGGCAGCGCCGGCTTCGGCGTGGGCCGCGAGGCCTTCGCCCGCGCCTCGTTGTGCGCGGCCACCATGTCGCGCTTCAGCTCCGCGGCGGAGGGCAGCGGCTTGCGCGTGCCCTCCGGCGGCTTCGGCGTGGCCGAGGGGACCTTGCGCGCGGCGGCGTTGGTCGCGGCCTGCTTCGTGGAAGAGGACACCGGGCGCTGCGCGCTCGCGCTGGAGCCACAGCCGAGCAGCGGAGCCAGCAGCACCACGGCGAGCCCGCGACGGAACACAGGAGGAGCCATGCGCGGAATCATTCCGCATGTGCGCCCGTCGCGCAGCTCCACTGAGCGGAGCAGGCGGCCCCCGGGGTGCCCGGGCGCCTTCCTGCCCTACCCGCCCAGGCCGGACAGGGGCCCCGTGCCGTCGTCCCCGAAGGTCGTCGTGGGCACGCCGAACATGTTGAGCAGCGCGATGTAGAGGTTCGCCAGCGGCTGGCCCTGGTAGCGCACGTGCCGCCCCGGCGCGATGGCGCCCCCCGCGCGGCCCGCGAGCAGGATGGGCAGGTTCTTGTGCTCGTGCATGTTGCCGTCGGCGATCTCACTGGAGAAGTACACGGCGCTGTGGTCCAGCAGCGTCCCGCCCTCCTCCTGCACGCCCTTCATGCGCTGGAGGAGGTACGCGTACTGCTCCACCTCCCACTTGTCGATCTTCGCCAGCGCGTCGTAGTTGGCCTGGGCCCGCTGGTGGTGCGAGTACGCGTGGTGTTCGCCGGACAGCCCCAGGAACGAATACACGCGCTGGCTGCGCGCGTTGCCCAGCATGAAGGTGCACGTGCGGGTCAGGTCGCACTGGAACGCGAGCACGATGAGGTCCAGCATCGCCTTGGTCTTCTCGCGCACGTCCTCGCTGTCCGCGGGCTCCACGGCGGTGCCGCACGTGGGGCCGGCGCCGTCCATCGCGTTCACGCGCAGCTCCAGCTCGCGCACGCCGGTGAAGTACTCGTCCAGCTTGCGCCGGTCGGTGGTGCCCAGCTTCCCCTGGAGCGCCTTCGCGTCGTCGCGCACGGCGTCGATGATGCTCAGGCCGTACGCCTTGCGCTTCGCCAGCTCCTCCTGCGTGGCGTCCGGGTCGAAGTCCGCGAACAGCCGCTCGAAGGCCGCGCGGGGCTTCGTCTCCTTGGGCACGGGCGTGGACGGCCCCGCCCACGCGATGTTGTTCGCGTACGGGCACGCGTAGCCGGAGTCGCAGTTGCCGATGCCCCGGCCCTGGTCGATGCCCAGCTCCAGTGACGGGTAGCGCGTGGCCTTGCCCACCGCGTTCGCCAGCACCTGGTCCATGGAGATGCCGGTGCGGATGTTGGTGCCCTCCGTCTTGCGCGCCTTCACGCAGGACAGGAACGCGGCCGTCGCGGCGGCGTGGTGGCCGTCGCCGTCAGGCCGGCCGGGCAGGTTGTCCAGCCCGCTCAGCACCAGCAGGTCGCCCTTCACCGGCGCCAGCGACGCGAGCGTGGGCGTCAGCGAGTAGTCCGCGCCCTCGCCGCCGGGCGTCCACTTGGGCATGTGGATGCCGCAGGGCGTGTAGAAGGCCACGAAGCGGCGCGGGGCCGGCGTGGCGGCGCGGGCCGTGCGCGGGCGCATGACGTCCAGCAGGGGCAGCGCCATCAGCGCGCCCAGGCCGCGCAGGAGCGTCCGGCGGGACAGGACAGGGGTGCGGTTCATGGCGTGGGTGCCTCCGCCTCGCCGCGCCGCCGCAGGAACGCGTCGCTGCGGACGATGGCGAGGATGTAGTCGGTGAGCCGGCCGCCCCGGCCTTCGGCCTGCTGGGAGATGTCGCGCACGGTGCAGCGGTCCTCTTCCTCCGCGCCGCGCCCCAGCGCGTAGGTGAGCAGGTGCCGCGTCATGCACGCGGACAGGTCCGGGTCCTCCTTCACCACCGCGCGCAGCTCCACCACGCCCTGGAACGTCTTGCCCCCGGGCAGCTCCCCGCTGGCGTCCACCTGCGCGCCGCCTTCCTCCTTCGTGCGCCAGCGGCCCACCGGGTCGAAGTTCTCCATGCCGAAGCCCAGCGGATCCATCAGCGCGTGACAGCCCGAGCAGCCCGGGTTCGCGCGGTGCTCCGCCATGCGCGCCTTGATGTTCAGCGTGGGGTCCACCGCCGGGGCCAGCCCGCCCGCGTCGGGCGGTGGCGGCGGCGGCGCCTTGCACAGCAGCTGCTCCAGCACCCAGACGCCGCGCTTCACCGGCGACGTGCGGTCCGGGTTGGCGGTGACGGTGAGCAGCGAGCCCTTCCCGAAGAGGCCCGCGCGCTCCGGGTGGCCCTTCAGCTCCACGCGCGTCATTGTCTGGGTGCCCGGCCTGGGCAGGCCGTAGTGCGTGGCCAGCCGGTCGTTCACGTAGGTGAAGGGCGCGTCCAGCAGGTCCTTGAGGCGGTGGTCGCCGGTGACGAACTCCTGGAAGACGAGCTGCATCTCCTGGCGCATGGCGTCCCGCAGCGGTTCGTCGAAGCCGTAGCGCGACACCGGCTGCGCGGAGTCCAGCGCGCGCGTGTAGAGCCACTGGCCCGCGAAGTTGTCCACCAGCGCGCGGGCCCTGGGGTCCGCCAGCATGCGCCGCACCTGCGCCTCCAGCACCTGCGGCTCGTGCAGGTGGCCGCCCTCCGCCACCTGCAACAGCGCCTCGTCCGGCATGCTGCTCCAGAGGAAGTAGGACAGGCGGCTGGCCAGCTCCAGGTCGCTCACGGGGTGCGGCGCGGTGGACGCGGGAGACGGGTCCAGCTCCACGCGGAAGAGGAAGTGGGGCGACACCAGCACCGCGCGCAGCGCCAGCTTCACGCCCACCTCCGGCGCGTCACCGTGCCGCCGGGCAGCGTGACGAGCGCGACCAGCCGCTCCACCTCCTCGGCGGTGACGGGCCGGCGCCAGGCGCGGCGCGCGAAGGTCTTCAGCAGCTGTCGCGCGCACGGCTCCGGCCGGGCGGGGTCGAGCACGCAGGTGCCGAACGCGCCCCGCGCCCACGCGGCCTCCACCAGCGCCTGCGCCGCGTGCGAGTACTTCTCCATCAGCAGCGGGGACATGCTGAGCACGTCCGCGTTGTTGTCGAAGCCGAAGCCGTGGTCGTCCGGCGGGAAGTCGCTCGCGGGCGAGCCCGTGTCGCCCAAGAGGTCGCGCACGGTGTTGTCGTACTCAGCGCGGTTGAGGCGGTGCAGCGTGACGCGGCCCGGGTCGCGCGCCGCCGCACGGCACTGCGCGTCCCGCGGATCCGTGGGACCGGGCGCGTCCGGCCCCGGCAGCACCCGCGCCTTGGGGGGCGTCCCGTTGCAGCTCACGGCCAGCACCACCGCCGCCGCCGCCAGGCCCACCCTCCGCCATCTCCGACCGCAGGCCGTCACCTCGTCCACGCCTCCTCCGGGCTTCGAAAGGGCCCCGGTGGACGTGCTTCAAAGCAAGACCCTCACCAGCGCTCCCGTGACGACAGGGCGACGCCGGGCTCCGTCCCCGGGGCGGGGATGGGCACGCGCGGGGGACAGGGTGGGGAAGGGGAGTTCCGCGGCCGGGCAGCGCCCGTGGACCGGGAAGGCACCGCGCGCCGACTCCTGCCCCGGAGGACGGGGCAGGCGGCGCGCGGCGCTTCATGCGAGCGACAGCGTTACTTCGTTTCCTTCGCGGTGCCCGTCGTCTTGGGGGCGCCGTCGAGGTACGCGCGGTAGGCCTCGAAGGCGTACGGCCGGCCGAGGAAGTCCTTCACCAGCTCCGCGGCGGGCTTGGAGCCGCCGGGCTCCAGCACCGTCTTGCGGTAGTGCATGGCCGTGTCGCGGTCCAGGTAGCCGCTCTCCTGGAACTTCGACTCCAGGTCCTTCGCGATGACGGAGGACCAGAGGTACGTGTAGTACGCGGCCGAGTACCCATCCAGGTGCCCGAAGGCGAGCTCGAAGTGGGTGCCGTCGCGGTACTCGTGGCGGAAGGGGGACAGCTTCTTCTGCAGCTCGGAGAGCACCGCGGACGTGTCGAAGCCCGGCGCGCGCGAGTAGTACTGGAGGCTGACCGCGGACAGGAACAGCTGGCGGCGCGCGTACAGGCCCAGGCCGAACTCCTTCGACGCGCGCAGCTTCTCCACCAGCTCCGCGGGGATGGGCTCGTTCGTCTCGTGGTGCTTGGCGAAGCTCTTGAGCACCTCCGGCTGCTCCGCCCACTGCTGCAGGAGCATGGACGGCGTCTCCACGAAGTCGCGCTCCGTGGAGATGCCGGAGATGGGCGTCCACTTCTGGTGGCCGGAGAAGATGGCGTGCATCAGGTGGCCGAACTCGTGGAAGAACGTCTCCACCTCGTCGTGCGTCATCAGGTCGCCGGGGCGCGGGAAGTTGCACACCAGCACGCCCTCCGGCAGCCGCTTGCCCTGCTCACCCGTCACCAGGTCGAACTGCGCCGCGTGCTTGTACTTGTCGTCGCGCGGGTGCATGTCCAGGTAGATGCGGCCCAGCGGCTTGCCGTTGTCCACGACGTCGTACGCCTCCACGTCGGCGTGCCACGTCTTCGCGTCCTTCACCGGCTGGAAGGCCACCCCCCACAAGCTGGAGGTGATGCCCATCACGCCGTCCTTCACGCGCGCGTACTCCAGGTAGGGCCGCACCGCCTGCGAGTCGAACCCGAACTTCTCCGCGCGCAGCCGGTCCTCGTAGTAGTCCTGGTCCCAGGGCTCCACCGCGGTGGCGCCCTTCACGTCCTTCTTCTTGCGCGCCAGCAGGTCCGCCATCTCCTTCTTCGCGCGGGCCTCCGTGGCCTGCGCCAGCTGGTCGATGAAGTCCGCCGCCGCCTGCTGCGTGCGCGTCATGCGCGTTTCGGTCGTGAAGGCCGCGTAGTTGTCGTAGCCCAGGAGCTTCGCCAGCGCGTCGCGCTTCTCGATGAGCTGCGCGAGCACCGCCTGGTTCTTGGGGAACGCGCGCTGGCGGTAGGTGCGCCACAGCTTCTCGCGCGCCTTCGCGTTCTTCGCGTACGTCATGAACGGGAAGTAGTCCGGGTAGTTGCTGGTGATGACCACCTTGCCGTCCGCGCCGGGCGCGTGCGCCTTCTTGTAGTCCTCCGGCAGCCCGTCCAGGTCCTTGGGCGTGAAGGCCACGCTGCGCGTGTCCTCCGCGATGTTCTGCCCGAACTGCTGGCCCAGCTTCAAAATCTCCTCGTTGAGCGTCTTCACCTGGGCGCGCGTGGCCTCGTCCCGGTCCACGCCCGCGCGGCGGAAGTCCAGCAGCGTGCGGCTCATCCAGTACTGCGTGGGCACGTCCGCCTTGGACAGGTCCACCAGCGACAGCGCGTCGTAGACGCCGCGGTCCTGCGACAGCGCCACGTTGGCCGCGTCCACCTGCTGCTCGCACTCGCGGGACGCGTCGCGCATGGCCGCGTCCGGGTGCACCTCGTGCGTGAGGCTGGAGCGGTTGGCCGCGTTGATGAGCGCCGTCTGCGCCTCGTCGTACGCCTTGAGGACGCCCTGGCCGTTCGTCTTGGGGTCCAGCTTCTTCAGCGCGGCCACCTGCGCCTGCGCGCGCTCCAGGTCCGCCTTGCACAGGGCCTTGAAGGCGTCCGGCGTGCCGGCCAGCGGCTCCGAGCCCTTGGCGGGCGCCACCTGGGGCTTCGCCGCGTTGGCGGCCACGCGGGCCATGGCCTCGCGGTTCTGGGTGATGCTGCCGTTGGAGCAACCCGTCGCGGCGAGCGCCGCCACCACGGTGAGCGCGGGGATTTTCAAGGAGACCTCCTCCACAAGGGGAACGACCTGCTTCGCGGGCCCGTCATGCCACATCCCCGCCCCTGCGCGCCCGTCCGCCGTGAACAGCCAGGCGGCCCTCCGGGACCGTCCGGATGCCCGGGCGCCCTGCCTGACGCACCCCGCCTTGTGTCCCGTCCAGCCGCCCGGTAATTCCGCGCTCGCCTCGAATTCTTGGAAGTTGTCCTGGCCGGAGGGTGAAACGGATGCGCAAGGCACTGGGTGGTGCGGTCGCGGCGTTGCTGCTGTGGGGCTGTGGTGGCGCGGGCACGGAGGCGCCGCCGGCGTCCCCCGAGGGGCTGTCGCTCACCGCCGGGACGGGGCTGACCGAGGGCACCTGGGCGCACGACGGGCAGACGGTGTCCTTCGCCTCGCGGGAGGTGGAGCCCGGGGTGTACCGCCTGGAGGTGCGCATGCACGGCATGACGCTGACGGGCCTGATGGACCCGGCGTCGGGCGTGTCCACGCTGGACGGCTTCGCGGACGCGAACACGCAGGACACGCAGGTGGTGGAGCAGGACCGCCAGGTGCTGAGCGCGTTCTACGGGGCGCTGAGCCAGGGGTTGCCCCAGGGTGACGCGGCCGCGCCGGAGGCCATGTACCTGCGCCGCGCGGTGGGCCTGTGGGCGCAGCAGCCCACGAGCGTCACGCTCAAGCGCACGGTGATGGGCGAGCAGGGCCGCGGCTACACGATGCTGTGCAGCTACGCGAAGTGCGGCGGCAGGAACACGGGCAGCTGTGGCGGCACGTACAACTGGTACTCGTACGCGAAGCACGACTGCAACAAGGGCGGCTTCGACAACACGCGCAACCAGCAGATCGCCAGCTGGGGGACCACACGACGTGCAGCGGCGACGAGTACTACCTGAACGGCGGCACCTGGGTGTGCGGCGAGCCGGACCACTGGTCGCGCCCCAAGGTGATGGGCAACTGCTTCGGCCGCTGCGGCGGCGGCTGCGGTGGCGACACGCAGTACACGCTGGACGCCACCAACCACGACGGCTGCGTGCGCAACGGCCACATGCTGGCGTCTGGCTACTGCGATGACCAGTTCGCGTCCGCGTCGGACGACGAGCTGTTCGCGCCCAACTGCTACTGAAGGCCGCATGGGACGCGCGGTGAGACACGCGGTGGGGCTGTGGCTCGCCGCGCTCGGCGTGCTCGGTTGTCCGTCCACGACGTCCTCCCAGGCGGAGGCCGGGGAGGCGGTGGTGCGCCGCTTCTTCCAGGCCCTGCCGTCGGGGGACTGCGCGGTGCTGGGCCCCCTGCTGGTGACCGGGCAGGGCGTGCCCCCGTGCGAGGAGACGGTGAAGGACCTGCGCGAGCACGGCCTGGGCCTGGTGGACGTGCTCGACGCGAAGGTGGATGGTCGCGACCCGGACGCGGTGCTCGTGCGGGCGCGCGTGTCGCAGGGAGGAGCGGAGCGCTCGGAGCCGTTCCTCTTCCGGGTGGAGCGCCAGGGTGACGGCTGGCGCCTTCGGTTGTAGGGGGAGTGGACGATGCGGAACCGCAAGCGGGTGATGCTGGGGGGCGCGGTCGTGCTGGTGGCCGCGCTCGGCGCCGTGCTGCTGTGGCCGGCCCGCGAGGCGCCTGCCCCGTCCAGAGCCGCCGTGTCCCCTGCGCCGGACCCGGGCCCCGCTTCG
>NZ_JBKGHJ010000266.1:0-11653 GCF_046520365.1 Corallococcus sp. 4LFB | reverse complement strand
GAAGAAGCCGCCGTCCGCGTCGTCGCTGGGCATCAAGACGGGGCGCTGAGGCGCCTCCCCGTGCCGCCGGTCCGGCGGACCCGCAGCGACCGCCCGCGCCAGGCTGAAGCCCCCTCAGGAGCGCTTGGCCCGCGACTCCGCCGCCACCACGACGACGTAGCCGTCCGGGTCCTTCGCCCAGAACTCCCAGCGGCGCGAGTTCGGGTTCACGTGCGGCGCCTCCACCCACTCCACCTTCAGCGCCCGCGCCGCCTCCACGCACGCGTCGAAGTCCGTGGTCTCGAACCACAGCAGCACGCCGTGGCCTCGCGGCGCCGCGTCCGGCCCCATCAGGTTGGCATGCGCGTCCAGGTCCCACGCGTGGAGCTGGAGCACGAGCTCGCCGTTGTTCAGCAGCATCTCGTACTCGGGCCCGCCGTGCCCGCTCTCGCAGCCGAGCACCGCCTGGTACCACCGGCTGCTCGCCTCGACGTCGCGCACCGCGATGAGGGGCTGCGCCCGGACGTGGCCGGTGCGGCGGGGCTTGCTCGGCATGGGACGCTCCGGGAGCCAGGCTCGGAGAAGGACGGGGCCTTGGCGGCCCCGTCCTCCGGTGAGGCACTACCGCTTGAAGTGGTCCGCGACGACGCTCGCCACCGCGGCGGTCAGCTTCTTGCCGGTGGGGATGTGCAGGAACTCGTTGGGCCCGTGCGCGTTGCTGCCCGGCCCCAGCAGGCCCGTGATGAGGAACTGCGCCTCCGGGAAGCGCTCGCCCAGCATGCCCATGAACGGGATGGTGCCGCCCTCGCCCATCGCCATCGCGGGGTTGCCGAAGCAGGCCTTGGACGCGGACTCCACCGCGCGCGACAGCCAGCCGGCCAGCGGCGGCGCGTCCCAGCCCACCGACGCCTTGTCCCCGTCGAACGACACCTTCGCGCCGTACGGCGGGTCCTTCTCCAGCGTCTCCTTCAGCGCCTTCGCGGCCGCCTTGGGGTCCACGCGCGGCGGGATGCGCATGGACAGCTTCCACGTCGTGAAGGGGCGCAGCACGTTGCCCGCGCTCGCCAGCCCCGGCACGCCGTCCACGCCCGTCAGCGCCAGCGCCGGACGCCAGGTGCGGTTGAGCACCAGCTCCGCGCCGTCCGTCGTCACCGGGCGCGCGCCCTCCACCCAGGGGAACTTCGTGTACAGGTCGTCGCCCAGCGTCTGGGCGGCGGCCTTCGCCTGCTCGCGCCGGCCCTCCGGGATCTCCGTGTGCAGCGCCTGCACCTTGATGTGGCCCGTGGACTCGTCCTCCACGCGCGACAGCAGCTGCCGCATGATGCGCATGGAAGAGGCCACCACGCCCGTCGCGTCGCCGGAGTGCACGCCCTCCGTGAGGATGTCCACGCGCAGGTTGCCGGCCACCATGCCGCGCAGGCTGGTGGTCATCCAGAGCTGGTCATAGTTCGCGCAGCCGGAGTCCAGGCACACCACCAGCGACGGCTTGCCGATGCGCGGCGCCAGCGCCTCGATGTACGCGGGCAGGTCGTAGCTGCCGCTCTCCTCGCACGCCTCGATGACGATGGCGCAGCGGGCGTGCGGCACGCCCTGCTCCTTCAAGAGCCGCAGCGCGGACAGCGACGCGAACGCGGAGTAGCCGTCATCCGCGCCGCCGCGCCCGTAGAGCTTGTCGCCCTCGCGCACGGGGGTCCACGGCGTCAGGCCCTCGCGCCAGCCGGTCATCTCCGGCTGCTTGTCCAGGTGCCCGTACAAGAGCACGGTGTCGTCGCCGCGCGTGCCCGGCACCTCCATGTAGATGACCGGCGTGCGGTCCTTGCCGTCCGCCGTCTTCAGCCGCACCACCTCCACCGTGAGCCCCGGCAGGTGCGCGGCCTGCGCGCGGCACCAGTCCGAGATGAGCTGCACGGCCTGCTCCATGTGGCCGGTCTTCACCCAGTCCGGATCGAACGAGGGCGACTTGTTGGGGATGCGGATGTAGCGCTCCAGCGCCGGGAGGATCTCCTGCTCCCAGATGCGCTCGGACGAGGCGAGGGCTTGGTCGACGTTCATGGCGGCGCCATGCTGCCCACCCTGGCGCTCGCTGTCGATGGAAAGCCCCGCGTCCGGAGGCCCCGGGCACCCCGCCCCGGGCCTCCCCGCCCGCCCGGCGCGCGGCCTGCCGTCCTGCGTCAGGCCGCGTGCGGGTGGGATTTCACGCGGGGTTCAGGGCCGGATTTCGCGGACGCTCAACCACTTGAAGTCCACGTCCGTGGCGTTGTCCCAGCGGAACACCGCGATGGGGCCGCCCCAGGTGATGGGCATGCCCGCCACGGCGCCGCCGCAGTGCCCGGCGTCGCCGCCCCACTTGCCCGCGTCGGTGAAGTCGTAGGCCTTCTTCCACGTCACCTTGTCCGCGTTCTCGTTGACGTACAGCTCCAGCCTCACGGCTGGCTGGCCGCTGACGGTGACGTTGCGCATGACGGCCTTGAAGCCCACCCAGCGGCCCTTGAGCGCGGCGGTGGCCGTGACGTAGGGCGTCTGCTCGTAGGAGACGTGCCACGTCTCCTTCTCCCAGCGCGCGCGGCCGTCGTAGTGCAGGCCCGCCTTGTAGCTGCTGCCCTCGCAGCCGGAGTGGTCGTTGTTGTGCTTCCCGCCGCGCGCGTACCACGCGAAGTTGTCCTTCACGTCGGACACGGCGTTGACCTTCACGAAGCCGGTCATCTCGATGTTCTTCCAGTCGTTGGCCGCCTGCATGTAGCCGCGGCTCGCGAGCACGTCCCGGTCGTAGGTGGGAATCTTCCGGTCGTCGTAGCCCGTGGACGTGAAGACGCTCATCCGCACCGCCGGGTCCCGCATCTTCCAGGAGCCGTCGCTGTTGCGGGTAATCGTGTCCTGCGGGTCGAAGCGCGCATCCGCCAGCGCGTTGTCCGCCAGCGTCCACGCCTCGCCCCCTGACTTCGAGGGGTAGAGCTGGGTGACGCCGAAGCGGTCCTTGCCCGCCGTGGGCGTGGCGGCGGAGGTGATGGCGGCCCACTCCGCGATGCTGGCCCAGGTGTTGACGGAGTTGCCGTTGATGGTGACGCGCACGTAGCGGGCGTTGCGCGCGGTGAAGGCGTAGCGCTCGAAGCTGGCGGTGGTGCCGGACGACGTCCTGGAGACGGCGGTGGACCAGGTGCTGCCGTCCGTGGACGTGGCGATGACGAACGTGTTGGTGCGCTCGTTGCCCCGGTGCCAGGCGATGTCCACCGCGGACAGCGACTTCACGCTGCCCAGGTCGCCCCGGAGCCACTGCCCCACGCCGTCGCTGGACCAGCGCGTGGTGAGGTTGCCGTCGATGGTGGCGGATGGAAGGTTGCCGTCGTTCCCACTGGCGGTGACAGCGGTGAAGCCCGACGCGGCGAGCGCCGGTGTCGCGGCCCCGAGCAGCAGCAGCGCGCTCGTGGTGGTGACGTGACGCTTCCATCCCCCCCGGGACGACGGCGACGTATGGGATTGGGACAAGGTGTTTCCTCCTGGCGGCCGAGTACCGGCTCGCCCCCGGGGGCATTCCTTGTCGTTGCATGTTTCACGGACAGAAGCAGCGGCGGCCCGCCCCCTTGCTTCCAAGGTGACGGGCCGCGCGTGAAACCATGTCTGCCTTTGCGTGCGGGCTACTCGCGCAGCCTCACCACCGCGGCGGAGGGGCCCTCCAGCCGCACGACGTTGCCGGTGAGCGGGGAGCCCTCCACGGTGCCGCCGTAGCGCGGGTTCTCACTCCACGCGACGATGCCCGCGCTCGCGTGCGGGGGCAGCGTGTGCACCAGCGAGCCCCGGACGTTCACGATGACGAGCAGGGTGTCCCCTTCCGCGCGGCGCTCCAGCACGAACGCGTCCGGGCCCAGGGCGCGCGCGTCGTGCGTGCCCTGCCGGCTGGTGAGCACGGGCTCCGTGGCGCGCAGCCGCAAGAGCTCCTTGTAGAGCGTGTGCACGCCCCGGGCGTCCGCGCCGTCCAGCTCGTCCCAGTCCAGCGTGGAGCGGGTGAAGGTGTCGCGGGCCTGCGGATCCGGCACCTCCTCGCCCTTGAAGCGGGAGAAGCCGGCGAACTCCTTGCGGCGCCCCTCGGTGACGAGCTTGCCCAGCTCCGCGTCGTGGTCCGTGAAGTAGAGGAACGGCGTGCGCGCGTTCCACTCCTGCCCCATGAAGAGCAGCGGCGTGAAGGGCGACAGGAGCAGGAGCGTGCTCATGGCGCGGTAGGCGGCCGGGGACACGTCCTCCGACAGGCGGTTGCCGAAGGGCCGGTTGCCCACCTGGTCGTGGTTCTGGATGCAGTGGACGAAGTGCCACGGCCCCAGCCCCTTCGGGTCCGTGCCGCGCGCGTGGCCCAGGTTCCTGGATTTCTGGCCCGTGTAGAACCAGCCCTGACGCAGCGTCGCGGCCAGGTCCTCCGCGCTGCCGGTGTAGTCCTGGTAGTAGCCCTCGTGGTCGCCCGCGAAGGCGCGCCGCAGCTGGTGGTGCAGGTCATCCGCCCAGACGCCGTCCAGGCCGTAGCCGCCGTCGGACGCAGGGGTGACGAGCTTGCGCTCGTTGCGCTCGTCCTCCGCGATGACGACCACGCGGCGGCCGGAGCCGGCGGCGTGGGCGCGCTCGACAATCTCCGCCAGCAGGTGCGGCTGGCCGTCATCCACCAGGGCGTGCGCGGCGTCCAGGCGCAGGCCGTCCGCGTGGTAGTCGCGGATCCACATCTCCACGTTGGAGAGCACCAGCGAGCGCACGAAGCGGCTGCCCTCGCTGTCGTAGTTCACCGCGTCGCCCCAGGGCGTGTGGTGCTTGCCGGTGAAGTAGTGCGGCGAGTACGCGCGCAGGTAGTTCCCGTCCGGCCCGAAGTGGTTGTAGACGGCGTCGATGAGCACCGCGAGCCCGTGCGCGTGCGCCGCGTCGACGAGCCTGCGCAGCCCCTTCGGCCCGCCGTAGGTGGCCTGCGGCGCGAAGAGGTCCACGCCGTCGTAGCCCCAGTTGCGGGCGCCCGGGAAGCTGGCCACCGGCAGCAGCTCCAGCGTGTTCACGCCCAGCTCGCGCAGGTGGGCGAGCTTCGGGATGAGCGCCTCGAAGGTGCCCTCCGGCGTGGCGGTGCCCACGTGCACCTCGTAGATGACCAGCGCCCGCGGATCCGGCCCCTTCCAGTGCGAGTCCGTCCAGCCGTGGCCGGCGCTGACGACCTCCGACGGGCCGTGCACGCCCCGGGGCTGCGAGCGCGACCACGGGTCGGGGAACGGGTCTCCGCCGTCCACGCTGAGCTTGTAGCGCGCGCCCTCGCCCAGGTCCGGGGCGGCGCCTCCGAAGCAGCCGTCCGCCTCCGGGGTGAGCGGCAGCCTGCGCAGGACGCGGTCCTCCGCGTCGTAGAGGACCACGTCCACGCCCTGGTGGCCCGGCGCCCAGACGCGCCAGCGCACCGTGGAACCACCCTCCACCCACGCGCCCAGCCGGGGCGCCTGGGACCGTGCTTCAGTCGTATGAGCCATGTCGTGCCCCTGTTAATGCGCCAGCGGGGACACGGGGAGCACCCCGTGCGGCACCGGGACACCGCTGTTCACGGGCCGACCTCCGGGGGCCCCTGAGTGCGGACCGGCGGACGGAGGGCCACACGCCCTGGGGCCACGGGGGGATGGCTTGTCGCGCCCGGGCACGTCCCGGATGATGGGGCGCCCCGCCGCGCCCGCACCCTCCTGGAGCCCACTGCGATGTCTCCCCGTTCCGGCGTCGAACCCTCCGCCTTCCCCGAAGGCCCGCCCATCCAGGAGCGCGTGGCCGCGCTGGAGGTGCTGTCGCCGAAGGAGATCGACGCGCGCCTGGGCGACCTGGGCTACCGGGGCCAGCCCGAGGCCCGCCGCGCCGCGTCCGTGCTCGCGTACCGCCACCTGCGCCGCATCCGCCGGCTGTACCTGGAGGGGCTGGAGCCGGAGCCCGGCACCCGCGAGAACGCCCTGTTCCTGGGCCCCACCGGCTCCGGCAAGACGTTCCTCGTGGAGCTGCTGTTCCGCGAAATCCTGGGCGTGCCCACCGTGCTCGCGGACGCCACCCAGTTCTCCGAAACGGGCTACGTGGGCGACGACGTCAGCACGCTCCTGTCCCGCCTCTACGAGGCCGCGGAGCGCGACGCCGAGTGGGCCTCCTGCGGCGTCATCTGCATGGACGAGTTCGACAAGCTCGCCACCAGCCGCTCCGACAGCCGCTTCTCCGGCCAGCAGACCACCAAGGACGTGAGCGGCTTCGGCGTGCAGCGCAGCCTGCTGCACCTGCTCTCCGCGGCCCAGGCCACCTTCCCGCCGGACTTCGGCTTCACCAGCCGCATCCGCTCCGAATCCCTGGACATGGGCTGCATCACCTTCATCGCCTGCGGCGCCTTCAGCGGCTTCCGGGGCACCGCGGAGACCATGGCCCACGTGGAGCGCGTGGGCTTCGGCCGCGAGCCGGGCAAGGGCGGACTGAAGGACCTGGAGTCCATCGCCACGCGCATCACGGAGGAGCACCTGGAGAACACCACCGCGTTCTCCCGCTACGGCTTCATCCCGGAGCTCATTGGCCGCTTCAACCGGCTGGTGTCCTTCGCGCCGCTGGACGCGGCCACGCTGGGGGACATCCTCCAGGACACCGTGCTGCGCACCTGGGAGCGCGAGTTCGCCCACGAGGGCCTGCAGCTCACCGTGGACGCTGGCGTGCGCGAATGGATTGTCGCCCGCGCCATCAAGCGCGAGACGGGCGCCCGCGGCCTGCGCACCGCCCTGGCCCCCGTGCTGGAGCAGGCCGCCTACGAGCACTTCGGCCACGGGAAGGCCGCCACGGTGCGCCTGGTGCTGAAGGACGACGCCGTGCACGCCGAGCGCGGCTGACGCAGGGCAGCCGACATGCCGGGGCCCGGTCCGCGGGGTCCCCGGGGCGTCGTTCAGCCGGGCCCGTTCTTCACCCGCGAGTCAGACGCCTTACGGTTGAGGCACACGACAGGCGCGCGGAGGCGGCCCATGGCACACATCAACCAGGAAATCCCCCGGGAGCAGTGGGCGAGCTACCTCGCCGGCATCAGCAAGCAGGACGCCACCCAGTGGGTGCGCGTGGAGTCCATTGACGCGGACACGGGCGACCAGCCCCTGGCCGACCGGCTGCCCCTGGTGGACATCTCCCTGGAGACGAAGGGCAGCGACTCCGGCGCGGTGCAGATCATCGTGGGCCGCGAGGACGGACGCATCACCCACCGCATCCTCGAACCGGACCTGCTCATCGCGGAGGTGGACAGCCAGAGCGGCGCGCTGGAGTGCCTGGAGATTGGCGAGCGCGGCGGCAAGACGCTCATCTTCTTCGAGCGCCCCACCGAGGCCGAAGAGGTGTCCGCCCGCTTCTAAACCGCCTCGGGTAGTCTGCTAAACGCGGAGGCGAGCGTGCCTGAACAAGGAGCGAAGAACCTGCGGACGGCTTTGCAGCCTGCGGAACTCGCTCCTTGTCAGGTGACGAAGCTCGGCGACATCGCGAGGGAGAGCGTTTAGGAGCCTTCCCTTCACCCAGCTGTTGCAGCCCTCTTCGGGATTCAATTCCGGTGCATAGGAGGGCAGCCACTCCACCTGGAAGTCGTCGGGATGGAGTGAGAGCCAGTCCTTCACCTGCCTTGCTCGGTGTGCCGCCAGGTGGTCCCAGATGATGAGCAGCGGGTTCCCTACGCGCTTGCGGAAGTAGCGCAGCGCGAAGAGGACCTGCTGCGCATGAATGGCCCCCTCGAAATGGCGCGCCAGAACTTGGGGCTGTCGCCACTGTGTCGGCGCCACCAGCAAGACGATACTCGACACCTCACGTCGTCTACTCAGGCGGTGGAGCGTGGGCGCAGTGCCGATGGGCGCCCATGTGGTGCCGAGGCGGGCTCGAAACGTGCTGCCCGTCTCGTCCAGGAAGGCAATCGTCCTGCCGCTTCTTCGAGCCCCCTTTTGATGCGTGGCCAATCCCGCTTCAGCCAGGCCTCGATAAAGGCCTCATCTCGCTCTCGAGCTTGGGAGCGAGGCCGATGGGCCGAAAAGCCCAGGCGGTGCAGGGGCTCGCTGAGGGAAGCCGGGTGGTACCCGACGCCCCATCTTCGCTGGATGAACTGAGCGACCCTTGGAAGAGTCCAGCGCTCGGTGGGAAAACCGGCCTTGAGTGCACCGGCTTCCAACGGTCGCGCCAACTGCCTCCATTGCGCCGGCTTCAGGTACGAGGGCCGCCCTTTGTGGGGCTTGCGCCACAGTGCCTGCAGGCCCTCTTCGCGCAGTCTCTTGCTCCACTGGGAAACGGCTCCACGCGTCACCCCCAACTCGTCGGCGACATCCACTGGACGCCAGCCCGACTCCAGAAGCGAGGCAGCCAAGAGCCGCCGCGCTTCCAGTTGCCCGGGCGTCAGCCTGAACGGATGCTGAGACCCCATCGTCTCCCCCTCTCACCCATTCAACTACGCTGGTGTTTAGGGGACATCCTGAGGCGGTTTAGAAACGGCACGGGGCCAGCGGGGGCGTCGCGAAGACGCTCCCACCAGCCCCTGCCCCCTCAAGGGTGCTGCTCAGCTCACGGGTACAGCGAGCGGGCACCCTGCTTGTCCAGGGAGGTCAGCACGAGGTCGCCCGTCTGGGTGCCGTTGCACTGCGGGTAGTGCATCACGGACGCGCGGTCGTAGGTGGAGGTCAGCGCGCGCCACTGGTTGTCCTCGTAGCAGCCGCTCGCGGTGGAGCGGGTGTGCTCGTGACGGAAGCCCAGCGTGTGGCCCAGCTCGTGGCGCAGCACGCCCGTGAGCGTCCAGGCGCCCAGGTTGCCGAAGGCGCTGCTGTTCACGAGGACGTTGCGGCCGGAGCGGCTGGAGTTCGGGAAGAACGCGCGCGCCACGTAGGACTGGCCGCTCACCGGACGGATGTCGAACAGCACGCCCGTCTGGGACGCGGTGCAGGACGCGTCGTACTGGGACAGGTAGGTGAAGTTGACGCTCGCGGTGGCCTCCCAGGCCGCCGTCGCGCTCGCCATCGCGTTCACCATCTTCGTCTTGTTGGAGCCGAAGTTGTTGCTGATGCAGTAGGTGAGGTTCAGCTTCTGGCTGCTGCTCCACTTGATGTCGCCGCCGATGTAATAGACGGCCAGCCCGTCCTGCGACTTGCCCAGCTGCGCCTCGACGACGTTCTGGAAGTAGGCCTTGAGCTCCTCCTCGGACTCCAGCGCCTCGTCACCGTTGACGATGATCTTCCCGCCCTCCCACGGCTCGCGGTAGGCGTTCGCCTGGAACTCCTCCCACGTGGGCTTGACCTCGGACTCCTGCGCCGTCTCGGGACCACCGCACGCGGCACCGAGCAGCGAGACACCGGCCAGCATCGCAACAGAGCGGAACTTGAGCATCGGGAACTCTTCCTGTGTCCTTCGGGGGATGCGCGGCCACCGCCTGGCCTTCCCGCCAGCCGCGGACAGCCGCGCGCCGGGCCATTCAGCAACTGCCGGGCCAACGGGGCTTCACAGGGAGAAAAACAGGAAACGCGAGGATAGCTGGAGCGCTCCCACTCCAGCCCTCCTTCGTCAACCGTCACTTCGTGTGACGTTCACAGCGGCAAACCCCTGGAACCAGGAAGGTTTTCACCAGGACATCCCTCTGTCCGGGAGTTGGACAGGGGGATGTCCTGATTCCAGTCACTTCTAGAGGATGGCGCGGCGCATCTTCCAGTAGGTCTCCTTGGCCATGCGGAAGGTGTTGGAGCCCGGGGGCAGCAGGGTGCGCAGCAGCTCCGCGGACTGGGTCTGGAGGGGGCGCACGCAGTGGGCATCCAGCTGGTGGCGCAGGTAGCCCACCATGTCGCGGCCGCGGTACTCGTTGAAGTAGTTGCGCAGCTCCGCGGCCGTGCGGGCCTTGCCGTTGTCCGCGTACTTGGCCACGTAGGGGCTGAAGTCCGGGTAGAGGCTGCCCTTGCCGAAGCCGCCGTGCACGGTGGTCTTCATGAAGTTGCCGATGAGCAGGTCGTCGAACACCTGGTACTTCACGGCGGTCATCAGCGAGTTGCGGGGCGCCTCGAAGGTGATGCCCTTGTGGAAGCGGCGCGTGTTGAACTCGATGACGTGGTCCTTGCCGCCCACGCGGAAGCGCACGAAGTCCAGCACGGTGCCCAGGTGCTCGACGGCGCGGAAGTACTGCTCCAGCTGCTTCGCCTCGTCCGCGTCCAGGCACTCGCTCCAGTCATCCCCGTAGTCCTTGGGGTCCACCGGCTTGATGGCGCGCTCCCTGGGGTTGATGGAGACGGAGGAGTCGTTGGTGAAGTCGTGGCGCAGGAAGGCCGGGAGCATCTCGCAGGTGTTGGAGGCGAAGCCCCGCGCGTAGTCCGGCAGCGTGGTGGTGTACTCGGAGCACCAGACGCTGTCCGCGCGCTGGTACTTGTGCATGGAGCTGAAGGGCACGAAGTAGCGGACGCCGTAGGTCTCCGCCATGCGCGCGATGGTCTGCCCCACGGGCGTCTTCGCCGCCGCGTACGGGAGGATGCGGTTCCCGTCCTCGGTGAAGAAGTTCATCATGTCCGCGTCGCCGTAGCCGGACAGGGCCAGGAGGTACGTCTCGCTGTACTCCTTGATGACCCGGCGCACGAAGCGGCCCTGGCCGCGGTCCCCGGCGTCGTTGAGGTTGACGATGAGCCGGCCGCCCACCTCCACCAGCAGCACCGCGTCCTGGTTCACGTCCGGCAGGCACAGCACGCGGATGCGCGGGGACAGGCGCGTCCACTGACGGTCCGCGAGCACCTGGACGCGGAAGCCGGCCTCGCGCAAGTCATCGCGGATGCGGCCGCCGAAGTGGTTGGGGACCAGGAGGGTGCGCGTGCGCAGCTTCTCCAGCGACGCCATGCTCAGGTGGTCCGGGTGGCCGTGCGACAGCCACACGAAGGGGCAGTCGAGGATGGCCTGGCGCTGCTCGTCGGGAACCTCGTGGGACAGCGTCCAGCTGCCGAAGTAGGCGTCTCCGTCCGTCCAGGGGTCGGTCACCAGCACCGGCCCGTTGTCGTGACAGATGAGTGTGGCGTTGCCGATCGTCTCGAAGCCCAGTTCCATTGTGCGCGCCCCCTTGAACCCTCACGCCGCTCCCATTGCGCGTGTGGGTGAGAAGGTGGCACCCGGACCTTGGCCTACAAGCTTGGGAAACAAGCTTCACGCCCGGCCGCACGCCCTCCGCGCCTGCGGCCCAGGAAGAGGCTTTCCCTTGTCAGGCGGTTCGGGGCGGACGGGAGGGCCCTCAGCGGGCCCTGGACTGGAAATCCGCCTGTCCCCTGTCCACCGCGAGACACGGGGCGGCCGTCAGCGGCGGGACACGAGCGAGAGGATCTGCGGGCCGTAGCGCTCCGTGAGGGTGGGCCCCACGCCGTGGATGGACATCAGCTCCGCGCCGCTGGAGGGCCGGGCGCTGGCGATGGCGTCCAGCACGCGGTCGGTGAGGATGCGGAAGGCAGGCACCTTGCGCTTGCGGGCCTCGGTGAGGCGCCAGGCCTTGAGGGACTCCACCAGGGCGGGGGACGCCGGTGGCGCCGGGTAGCCCGGCTCCGGCGGCGCGTTGCGGGACGCGTTCCACGAGGCCCGGGGCCCGGGCCCGGCGACGGCTCGGACAGGCTGCGTGCCCGCCAGCCGCTCCGGGCCGCAGGGGGTGCGTCCGTGGGGAAGGCTCCCTGGTGGAAGTCCGCGTCGACGGCGG
>NZ_JBKGHJ010000265.1:0-11695 GCF_046520365.1 Corallococcus sp. 4LFB | reverse complement strand
GCGCCATCACCCGCTCCGAGGCCAGCCGCCCGTTCCTCGGCAGCCGCCCCAGCGCAATGTCCCGCTCGAGCTGCTCTTCCACGTACGCCACGAGCCCTACCCGCACCATTCCCGCCGCCCTTCTCGCCAATGCTTCGCCCATCCAACCAGATGGGTCTGACATGGACGCGTGGGCAATCCACCCTCATCCCCTGCTGGGGCAGGGCGGCCTCGGGCCCGAAGGGGCGCGAACTGGTCCGACTGTCGGACCAGTTGGCGGGCATCGCTCCCGGCAGGGCGCCTCTGCCGTGGCCCCTTCCTGAGCCCCTGTCGGCCCCGTGCGCCCCCGTGCCGCGGGTGGCGCGAACCTGTCGGACCGCTGGACAGGCTTCTGGAGTCCGCCCCCGGCAGCGCACCTCCGCCCGTGGACCCTTCCTGGCTTCCGCCCACGTACCTCGCCGCGACACGCCACTGCTCGGTGGGACGCGCGTCCTCGTGGACATCTTCGGGGCAGGCTTCGTCAACGAACCACTGGCGAGCCGCGGAGGTCGTCGCGCAGGCGTGCGGCGTAGCGGGCCGCCGCGGCGCGCAGACGGAAGGCTTTGTCGGGGGCCGCGTCCTTCAGCGTGGTCGCGGCCAGGGTGTGATGGCCACATTGGAAGGAGAGATAGAAGCGCGGCAGCAGCGGAGACACGACGTGCCCGCTGGGGCGCTCGACGTGCGTGGCGAGCGTGGGTTCGCTCAGGTTCAGCTCCACGGCGCCGCCCACCATGTCCCAGGCCACGTCCTGACAGCCCACCAGGTCGAGCCCGGCGTGGTGGTCTACGGCGTCCGTCTTGAGGACCCGGCCAACCGGGAGGATGCGCCATTCCAATGCGTGGAGCTTGTGGTCCGTCTCCACGGGGTGGGCCGCCCGTGCGAGCGCGTCCAGCTGCGGCCTCCATGCATCCAGGGCTCGCGCGACGGCTTCGCCCATGACGTTGGCGGTGTTGTGGCGAGCCATCTCCAGCAAGAGGCTGGGAGGCGCGCCGCGTCCGGGCTCCAGCACGGGGACGGAGTGTGCGCGGAAACCGAGGTAGCGGCCCACGTGCTCCAGTAGCGCGGCGCGCTCCAGGTCGCGAGCGGGGGGCGCGAAGGCGTCAGCGCCGCCGAGCAGTCCGGCCGTCCGTGGTCGCGGGATAAGCGGCGTGCAGGCGTCAACCAGGGCTGCACGAGGAACCCGTGGCGCAGCCCTGTGACGGGAGGCGTGAGGCCGGCTTCCGCGAGCTGCCGTGCGCGGTGGACCCGGTGCTCCGTAGGGACTCCGAGGCCCGCGAAGCGGAGCAGGAAGGTTCCTCGCTTCGTGGTCAGCAGGTACTTGCGGCGCTCCTGCTGGGCGTGGACCGCCGGCCAGTCTCGTGGATCCGCGAAGGCATGGTGACGCCATGCTCCCGCACGGATGTCCTCCAGCGGCACGATGGCGGCGCCGGTGAGGTCCTCCACCCAGGCCGTGAGTCGCGCGGCACAGAGGTCGAAGCCCGCGGTGTGGCGGTGGACCCGTGTCCAACGTGCCCGGTGATGCTCAGGGGCCATGGGGCCTGGAGGGCCTGCATGGCGGTGGACCCGTGTCCAACGTGCCCGGTGATGCTCAGGGGCCATGGGGCCTGGAGGGCCTGCGTGGCTGGGGAAGAAGTGGAGCCGCTCGCGGGGCATGCCCCCCGGGCCTCCAGCACGTCCGCCACCGCGCCGAAGGAGCTGCCGGACAATCCGGGCCCTTCATCCACGATGGCCACCGCGTCGGCATGGGCCATGGCCTCCAGTTCATGCGTGAGCAGGGGGCCGGAACGCAATTGGCGCTCGAACGGTGGACCGACAGGGCGGGCGGTGATGGGCGGCGTGGATGTGCCGAGGCCTGCCGCGACGATGCATGCGAGCCCGGTGCCGATGCTGCGCACGCCCACCGCCCTTTTCGACACCGGAAGCCGCGAGGCCCGTGCGGCCTCCAGGTACAGCTCCGGGTAGAGCGCGAAGTGCGCGTAGGCCTCGGGCTCCTTGGGCGTCACGCGCGCGGGCAGTTCGCCCTGTTCAATCGATTCGAGCAGCGCGAGCGCCGCCGGGGTGGGGGCGGTTCTGCCGTCCCACGGCTGACTCATCACCCTTGCGAGCGCCTGCGGCAGGGCGAGCCAGGCCCGGCTCCCGGGGCCTGCGTCGTCCCCGCCCGTGGACTCCTCGTCCGCGTCGTCCCCGCCCGTGGACTCCGCGTCGAGCAGGCCCTGGGCCAGCACGCTGGCTTCGATGAACAGCGTCACCAGCTTCCGCGTGCTGCTCCCGTCCCGGAGGCAGCGCGGCCAGCCGCCGCAGGCGGGCTCTCCGCAGGCCGAGGACTCCGGTGGGGGCCACGGCTTGAGGATGAGCTCCGTAGACGCGCATCCCCTCAGCTTGTTCCCATGCCAGCCCTCAGATGCCGGTACGCGATGGTGCCCAGCGCTTCGAGCGTGGGCACCGACCACGGGACGCGCCCCCTTGCCTGCACGTCCCGCGTGTACGCGATGAAGGCCCCCAGTTGCTCCGGACTGGGCGACACGCAAGGGCGCCGCGTCTTGGCCAGCTCCAGCGCGGCGAGCGGCTCCATCCCCTGATCCACCAGCACGCACAACGTCAGCAGGGCGCTCCTGCCGATGCCGTGCTCGCAGTGGATGAGGACCTTCTGCTGCCTCGTCAGTCGCTCGCGGACCCACGCCACGCCGTCGTGGAGCATCCGCGACTGGATGGCGCGCATGTCCACCGTGGGCAGGTGCAGGAACGTGATGCCGTGCTCCCGCAGCACGTGCTCGTCGTCCTGGCACTCCACCCGGACATCCACCACATGACGCACGCCCAGCTTCCGGGCCAGATGCGCGGCGGCATCCATGGGATAGCTTCCGCCCACCGCCAACAGGGGCATCACCCAGTCGAGATTGAGCTCCCGCTCCTTCACGCGCATGCGCACCTCCTCCCGCTCCAGCACCTCGGGGCCGTGGAGGGAAGATAGGAGCCCGCGGTGAGGGAGGGCCGGGCGGCCTGGGGGGAACTCCGGGCGCTCGGCGCGCTGGCTGGCGTCGCGAAGGGGAGGGGACATGGCGCCTTTCACGCAGGGCTTCCGGGTGTGGCTGTGGGTCGTGCTGCTCGCGGGGTGCGCGGCCTCACGCCCACCGCCCGCCACCCCGGCTCCGCTCCAGGAGGTGGAGCGCTTCGCGCGGTTCGAGGTCGGCTTCACCGTCCCGGGCGGTGCGGGCGCCCCGGATGACGTCCCCGTGCACGCGCGCTTCGTGGCGCCCTCCGGCCGTGAGGTCGACGTGGGCGGCTTCCCCGTGACGGGCGGCGGCTTCCGCGTGCGCTTCACGCCCCAGGAGGTGGGCGAGTACCGCTACCGCGTCCAGGCTGGGGCGGTGGAGGTCGCCTCGGGCCGGTTCGTGTCCCGGCCGTCTTCGCGCCGGGGCTTCGTGCGCCGCAGCGCCGTTTCCGCGCACCACCTGGCGTGGGAGGACGGCACGCCCTTCCTGCCGCTGGGGGAGAACCGCTTCAACGTCTACGACCCCACCTGGAATTACGGCCAACAGTCCGCGACGGACTACATCGCGGGCATGGCGGCGCGCGGGATGAACACCCTGCGCATCTTCATCTTCACCGACTGCGAGCGGGAGGAGCCGGAGCCCGGCCCCCAGCCCGGCTGCCTGGAGCCGCGCCCCGGCGTCTTCGATCCGGAGGCCGCCGCCCGCTATGACGCCATCCTCGACGCCGCTGAGCGGCACGGCCTCCAGGTCATCATCACCCTCTTCGCGGTGGGCTTCACGCCGGGCGAGACGTGGAAGAGCTGGGAGGACAATCCCTACAGCACGGCGCGCGGAGGACCTGCCGCCACGCCGGACGACTTCTTCGACCGGCCGGAGCTGGCGGAGCGGCGGCTGCGCTACGTGCTCGCGCGCTTCGGTGCCTCGCCTGCCTTCCTGGCCGTGGACCTGCTCAACGAACCGGAGTGGGACGGCAACGTCGGCGAGGCGACGTGGATCCCCTGGGCGCAGAGGCTCGCGGCGACGTGGCACGCGGAGGATCCGTACGGGCACCTCGTCACGGTGGGCTCGGTGGGGCTGCACTGGAACGTCGATGGCGACGAGCGCCCCTGGTACGCGAGCCGGCAGGACGACCTCCTGCAATGGCACCTCTACGGCAAGGAGTTCTACGAGGTGCATGCGCTCGCGGCGGAGCTGACGCGCAAGGTGGCGGAGACGTGGGGCTACGACAAGCCCATCCTCCTGGGCGAGTTCGGCTACGGCGGCGAGGACCGCCGGACGTACGACCACACGCACGTGGGCATCTGGGTCACCACCTTCTGTGGCGCGGGCGTGCTCGCGCACAGCGCCCCGCCCTTCACCGAGGATTCCGACGTCCCGATGACGCCGGAGCGCGGCCGGCACTTCCGCGTGCTGGCGGACTTCCTCGGCCGCCTGCCGTCAGGCCCGCCGCTCCTGCCCATGGCGCCGCCCACCATGTCGCCCCCGGGCACGCGGGCCTGGGCCATGGGCCGTCCGGGGTTGCAGGCGCTGTGGGTGATGGGCGCGAAAGAGGGGTATGGCCAGCCCGTGTCCGGGGCACAGGTCCGCCTGCGGCTGGCGCCCGGGCAGTACCGCGTCACCTGGTGGGACGACGTGACGGGCGAGGTGCTGGGCCGCGAGCAGCGCCTGGTGATGGAGCCGGAGCTGCTGCTCGCCGTGCCCCCCTTCACCCGGCACGCGGCCGGCGTGCTGGAGGCGGTGCGCTGAAGCCCCGGTCGTGGCGCCGAGTGCACAGCGGCACCGCCCTGTCGCGCCGGGTCCCGCGTGCCGGGAGCGGTTCTAGCTTGAGGCGATTCACCGGGGAGGCAGCACATGGATGGCGCGGCGGCGGTCACGATGCGGGCGGCGGTGGTGGGCAGGCCTCGGGGCATCCGCCTGGAGCACGTGGCCCGGCCCGAGCCGGGGCCCGGCAAGGTGCGGGTGCGGCTGGAGGGCTGCGGCGTCTGCGGCTCCAACCTCCCCGTGTGGGAAGGGCGCGACTGGTTCCGCTACCCCATGCCGCCCGGCGCTCCCGGGCACGAGGGCTGGGGCGTGGTGGACGCGCTGGGCCCGGACGTCTCCGGCCTGAGGCCCGGCGACCGCGTGGCCATGCTGTCGTCCTCGGCCTTCTCGGAGTACGACCTGGCGGACGCGTCCGCCACCGTGGTGCTGCCGCCGTCGCTCGCGGGCAGGCCCTTCCCCGGCGAACCCCTGGGCTGCGCGATGAACATCTTCCGGCGCGCGGACCTCCAGCCGGGCCAGACGGTCGCCATCATCGGCATCGGCTTCCTGGGCGCGGTGGTGACGCGGCTCGCGGCCAACGCCGGCGCGCGCGTCATCGCCATCACCCGCAGGCCCTGGGCGCTGGAGGTGGCCCGCGGCCAGGGCGCCACCGAGTGCATCCCCATGGATGACCACCAGCGCATCATCGCGCGCGTGAAGGCCCTCACCGGGGGCTCCCTCTGCGACCGCGTCATCGAGGCCGTCGGCGAGCAGTGGCCGCTGGACCTCGCGGGGGAGCTGACGCGCGAGCGCGGGAAGCTCGTCATCGCGGGCTACCACCAGGACGGGCCCCGGCAGGTGAACCTGCAGCTGTGGAACTGGCGCGGGCTGGACGTCGTCAACGCCCACGAGCGCGACCCGCGGGTCTACGTCGAGGGCATGCGCCTGGCCGTGGACGCCGTCGCCTCCGGCCGGTTGGATCCGTTCCCCCTCTTCACCTCCTATCCGCTGGAGGAGCTGGACCGGGCCTTCGACGCCATGCGCACGCGCCCGGACGGCTTCCTCAAGGGGCTCGTCACCCCATGAGCGCCCTCCGGCGGGAGCTGAAGCCCCGGGTCGGCTTCCTGGGCGTGGGCTGGATTGGCCGCCACCGCATGGAGGCCCTCGTGCGCTCCGAGCAGGTCCAGGTGGTGGGCCTCTGCGACCCCTCCGCCGACGCCGCCCGCGAGGCCCAGGCCCTGGCCCCGGGCGCGCGGTGCGTCGGGTCGCTGGACGCGCTGCTCGACCTGGGGCTCGACGGGCTGGTCATCGCCACGCCCAGCGCGGTGCACGCGGAGCAGTCCCTGCGCGCCCTGGAGCGCGGCGTGTCCGTGTTCTGCCAGAAGCCCCTGGGCCGCACGGCCCCGGAGGTCCGCCGCGTGGTGGACGCGGCCCGCGCGAGGGACCGGCTCCTGGGCGTGGACCTGAGCTACCGCTTCACCACCGGCATGCGGCGGCTGCACGAGCGCATCCAGGCGGGCGCGCTGGGCCACGTCTACGCGGTGAACCTCGTGTTCCACAACGCGTACGGCCCGGACAAGCCGTGGTTCTACGACCCGAGGCAGGCGGGCGGCGGCTGCGTGATGGACCTGGGCATCCACCTGGTGGACCTGGCCCTGTGGACGCTCGGGTTTCCCGCCGTGGAGGCGGTGTCCACACGGCGCTTCGCCCAGGGGCGGCCGCTCGGCTCGCGCGAGGAGGGCGTGGAGGACTTCGCCGCCGCGCAGCTGCTCCTGGGCACGGGCGCGTGCGTGCAGCTCGCCTGCTCCTGGAAGCTGCCCGCCGGGTGCGACGCGGTCATCGAGGCGGCCTTCTACGGCACGCAGGGCGGCGCCGCGCTCCGCAACGTGGACGGCTCCTTCCACGACTTCACCGCGGACGTGTTCCAGGGCACGAAGCGCGAACGGCTGAGCGCTCCGCCCGATGCCTGGGGCGGACGGGCCGCCGTGGCGTGGGCCACTCGGCTGGCCGCAGGCGAGCGCTTCGACGCGGAGGCCGAGCGGCTCGTGGACGTGGCCGCCACGCTGGACCGCCTCTACGCCTGAGCGCCCGGGCCGGGAAGGGAAGGCGAGGGGGAGGCGGCGCGTTCCTAGCGCTCATGCAGAACCCTCCCGTCCCTTCCGCGTCGCTGTCGCGCGCGATGGCCTGGCTCAAGCCCCACCGGCGCGCCGTCGCCCTCATCCTCCTGCTGGTGCTGACGGGCTCCGCGCTGAGCGCGCTGGAGCCGCTGGTGCTCAAGCACATCTTCGACCAGCTGGACGCGCAGGGGGCCGCCCGGGCGGTGCTCCTGGGCGTCGTGGGCCTGGTGCTCATGGGGCTCGTGCGCGAGGTGCTCGCCTCCACGGCGAACTGGCTCACCTGGCGCACGCGCATCCACGTGCACTACTCGCTCAACGAGGCCACCGTCACGCGCCTGCACTCGCTGCCCCTGAGCTTCCACCGCGAGGAGGGCGTGGGCGCCATCATGACCCGGCTCGACCGCGGCATGCAGGGCTTCGTGGGCGCCATCACGGAGCTGGCCTTCAACGTGGTGCCCGCGGCGGCCTACCTGCTGCTCTCCGTCATCATCATGCTCCGGCTGGACTGGCGGCTGGCGCTGGTGGCGCTCGCGTTCACCCCCGTCCCCGTCCTCATCGCGCGCAAGGCCGCGCCCGTGCAGACCCAGCGCGAGCAGACCCTGATGGACCGCTGGGCCAGCCTCTACGCCCGCTTCAACGAGGTGCTCTCCGGCATCGTCACCGTGAAGAGCTTCGCCATGGAGGAGCGCGAGAAGCAGCGCTTCCTGCACGGCGTGCGCGAGGCCAACGCCGTCGTCGTGCGGGGCGTGGGCTACGACGGCGTGGTGAGCGGCGGCCAGAACATCGCCGTGCTGGTGGCGCGCGTGGCGTCCATCGGCATGGGCGCCCTGCTGGTGCTCAAGGGGGAAATCACCACCGGCACGCTGGTGGCGTTCCTGGGCTACATCGGAGGGCTGTTCGGTCCGGTGCAGGGCCTGAGCGGCGTGTACCGCACGCTTCGCACCGCGTCCGTGGCCATGCGCCAGGTGTTCTCCATCCTGGACGCGCAGGACCACCTGGGCGACGCGCCGGACGCGCGCGAGGTGACGGACGTGAAGGGCGAGGTGGAGTTCTCCGACATCCACTTCGCCTACCCCTCCGCCTCGGGCGAGGGCCGGCCGCTGCTGCGCGGCGTGGACCTGAAGGTGCGGCCGGGGGAGACGATTGCCCTCGTGGGGCCCAGCGGCGCGGGCAAGACGACCCTGATGAGCCTGCTGTGCCGCTTCTACGACCCCGTGCAGGGCACGGTGCGCATCGACGGTCAGGACGTGCGCTCCCTCAAGCAGCTGTCGCTGCGCCGCCACATCGGCGTGGTGCTCCAGGACAGCCTGCTCTTCAACGAGAGCGTGCGCGCGAACATCGCCTACGGCCGGCCGGAGGCCTCGCAGGAGCAGATTGAGGCCGCCGCCCGCGCCGCGCACGCGGACGGCTTCATCGGCCGGCTGCCGCAGGGCTACGACACCGTGGTGGGGGAGAAGGGCAGCCGCCTGTCCGCCGGCGAACGACAGCGCATCGCCATCGCGCGGTCGCTGCTCAAGGACCCGCCCATCCTCGTGCTGGACGAGCCCACCAGCGCGCTGGACGCGGAGAGCGAGGCGCTGGTGCAGGAGGCGCTGGGCCGCCTGATGAAGGGCCGCACCACGTTCGCCATCGCCCACCGGCTGTCCACGGTGGTGGACGCGGACCGCATCCTGGTGCTCCAGGAGGGCCGCATCGTCGAACAGGGGCGGCACGCGGAGCTCATGCGCCACGACGGCTACTACGCGTCGCTCGTGCGCCGCCAGACGCGCGGCCTGCTGCCCGAGGGCCCCGTGGCGCCCGCGACGCCGCTGTCCGCCTGAGCAAGCCCGCCTTCGCGGCCGTGGCGTGACGCCGCTTCCGGACGCACGCGGCGGCGCGCCCATGCAGGCAAGCCATCAGGGAGGGATGACCTGGACGGTGGGGTGTTTACCGTTGCCGCGGACAGGCAGCGGGCCGCGGGCGTGGACGCGGCCAGGGGCGGGAGGGCGCATGGGCCGCAAACACATCCTCATCACCGGGGGGCGCGGGCTTCATCGGCTCGCACCTGGCGGACGAGCTGCTCGCGCACGGCCACCGGGTGCGGGCGCTGGACGCCTGGTGCCGCAGGTGCACGGCCCGGACGCGAGCGCCCGGACCACCTGGCGCCGGAGGTGGAGCTCCACGTCGGGGACGTGCGCGACGCGGACGCGGTGCGCCGGGCGCTGGAGGGCGTGGACTCCGTCGTGCACCTGGCCGCGGCGGTGGGCGTGGGCCAGAGCATGTACGAGGTGGCCCACTACACGTCGGTGAACAACCAGGGCACCGCCGCGCTGCTCCAGGCCCTCATCGAGCGCCCGGTGGAGCGGCTGGTGGTGGCCTCCAGCATGAGCGTCTACGGCGAGGGGCTGTGCCTCGCGCCGGACGGCCGCACCGTGCCGGGCCCGGAGCGTTCGCTGGAGCAGTTGCAGGCCGGGGACTGGGAGCCGCGGGACGCGCGCGGCGCTCGCCTGACGCCCGTGCCCACGCCGGAGGACAAGGCGCCCGCGCTGTCGTCCGTGTACGCGCTGTCGAAGTTCGACCAGGAGCGGCTGTGCCTGCTGGTGGGCCGCGCGTACCGCATCCCCACCGTGGCGCTGCGCTTCTTCAACGTCTACGGCCCGCGCCAGGCGCTCTCCAACCCGTACACCGGCGTGCTGGCCATCTTCGCGTCGCGGCTGCTCAACGGCAACGCGCCGCTGCTCTTCGAGGACGGCCTGCAGCAGCGCGACTTCGTGAACGTGCACGACGTGGCGCAGGCCTGCCGGCTGGCGCTCCAGGTGGAGGGCGCGGCGGGGCAGGTGCTCAACGTGGGCAGCGGCCGGGCCGTCACCGTGCGCGAGGTGGCGCGCGCGGTGGGCGAGGTGATGGGCCTGGCCCGGACGCGGCCGGCGGTGACGGGGAAGTACCGCATGGGCGACATCCGTCACTGCTTCGCGGACATCACCCGCGCGCGCGAGGTGCTGGGGTACGCGCCCCGCGTGGGCTTCCAGGAGGGGCTCCTGGAGCTGTCGCGGTGGCTGGTGGGGCAGGTGGCCCAGGACCGGGCCGCCGAAGCGCGCGCGGAGCTGGACGCACGGGGGCTCACGGTATGAAGCCAGGACGCGGTGGGGAGGGGACGGTCGTCATCTTCGGGGGCGCGGGCTTCATCGGCTCCAACGTGGCGGACCACTACCTGCAAGACGGGCGGGCGGTGCGCGTGTTCGACAACGTGTCGCGCCCCGGCGTGGAGAAGAACCTGCGCTGGCTGCGCGAGCGCCACGGCGAGCGCCTGCGCATCGACGTGGCGGACACCCGCGACCTGCTCGCGGTGCGCCGGGCCCTGCGCGACGCGAGCGAGGTGTTCCACTTCGCCGCGCAGGTGGCGGTGACGCACAGCCTCCAGTCCCCGCTCCACGACTTCGACGTCAACGCGCGCGGCACGCTCCACGTCCTGGAGGCGCTGCGGGAGCTGGAGACGCCCCCGCGGCTCGTCTTCACCTCCACCAACAAGGTGTATGGCGGGCTGAAGGGGCTGGAGCTCGCGGTCCGGGGCCAGCGCTACGCGCCCATGGACGAGCGCACGCTCGCGCACGGCATCAGCGAGGCGTGCCCGCTCGACTTCGAGAGCCCCTACGGGTGCTCGAAGGGGGCGGCGGACCAGTACGTGCTGGACTACTCGCGCACCTTCGGCCTGCCGACGGTGGTGTTCCGGATGAGCTGCATCTACGGGCCCCGGCAGTTCGGCACGGAGGACCAGGGCTGGGTGGCGCACTTCCTCCTGCGGGCGCTGGAGGGCGAGCCGCTCACGCTCTACGGCGACGGCATGCAGGTGCGCGACCTGCTCTTCGTGGAGGACCTGGTGCGCGCCTTCCGGCTGGCCCAGCAGGCCATGCCGCGCATCCAGGGCCGGGCCTTCAACATCGGCGGGGGCCGGGGCAGACGGTGAGCCTGCTGGAGCTGCTGGCGCTCATCCAGCGGCGCACGGGCCGCGCGCCGCGCGTCGAGCACGAGGACTGGCGCACGGGCGACCAGCGCTACTACGTCTCCGACACGCGCGCCTTCACCCGGGCCACCGGGTGGATGCCCCGGGTGGGGGTGGAGGAGGGCGTGGCGCGGCTGGGGCGGTGGCTGGAGGAGCTGCGGGGAGGGCGGACGCGGCCGGCCATGGGGCGGGGGGAAGCGCTTGAAGCCGTCGACGTCCAGCCCTGAGGCCCCGCGGCTCGCGCCGCCGGTGCGCCGGGTGCTGATGACCGCCGACACGGTGGGCGGCGTCTGGACCTACGCGCTGGAGCTGTGCCGCGCGCTCTGTCCCAAGGGCGTGTGCGTGGAGCTGGCCACCCTGGGCGCGCCGCTGTCGCAAGCCCAGTGGCAGGAGGCCCGAGCGCTGCCCGGGCTCACGGTGCACGAAGGCACCTGGCGGCTGGAGTGGATGGACGCGCCCTGGGACGACGTGCGCGCCGCCGGCGAGTGGCTGCTGGCGCTGGAGGCCCGGCTCTCACCGGACGTGGTGCACCTCAACGGCTACTGCCACGGCGCGTGGCCCTTCCGAGCGCCGGTGCTGGTGGTGGCGCACTCGTGCGTCCTCTCCTGGTGGGAGGCGGTGAAGGGCGAGCCCGCGCCGGCCCGCTACCACCGCTACCGGGAGGAGGTGGCGAGGGGGCTCCATGCGGCGTCCGTCGTGGTGGCGCCCACGCGGGCCATGCTCGAGGCCCTGGAGCGGCACTACGGTGCCCTCCACCCGCGCGGGTGCGTCCATGGCGGGTCGCGCGCGGGCCGTCACGCCCGGCCAGGCCGAGGCCGGCGGCCCGCCTGTCCGCGCGTTTCCCGCCG